>NZ_JBAJNO010000009.1:3292500-3511351 GCF_036880985.1 Limibacter armeniacum | reverse complement strand
AAAAAGGAGGATAACAGATGAGCGCAACACCCACACATCAGAAGCACTTCCAGTTCCTGACCAACGACCTGCAAAAGGCCATCCAAAAAAAGGAATGGACACTACAGCAAAGTTGGTGCAACGAGAAGAGCCGCAAGTATATCACCGAAGAGCTGACCTTCTATAAGAAGATCATGCAAACCACCACCTCCATTTATAATGGTGTAAAACAGGACTTGGTACAGCGGCACAACGCTTTCGTTAGCCGCAATTCAATGAAAGTGCAATTGGAAAAAGGACGCATGGAATCAGCGCATATGCTAGAGTCATCCGACCTGATCGATAAGCACCGCATAGCAGAGTTTAAGGTGATGATGTTCAAGTTTTGGTTTGCCATCCAGCAGGAGACAGACCAAGACACGATCCAAGCAAAGAGCCGAAGCATTGTAAGGCTCTATGCCCTGATCAGATTTATGGAAGAAGAAATTCCCTACGAGGAAACAGAAAAGACATTAACCGCAGAAGACGCAATCAGTAAAATATTATGAATACCTCAACGATACTTTTTTCACAGGCAATTGAAGCTAAGATGACCATGGATGGAAAGAACCTTTCCAAAAATGTAATCATTGTGCTAGGGTCAGAAACCGAAGGAATTGAAGGAAGTTTACAAGGGGATGACATCGTATTGGTTCAAAAGTTTTACGACTTGTTCAATTACGATTCAATGGAGCCAGTAAAAGAGCTGACCGATATCCTGGACAAACTAACTCCTGAAGTACTGACAATACTCTACCCATCTGATACAAGAGTCAACAAATACCACCCAAACAAAGACCTCTATAAAAAGCCCGCAGGTTTGACAAAACAGATCAAGTCATTCCACAAGGCTTTTAACTACCTAACCAAACGGAAAGGTATTGCAACCAAAAGAATCGTACTGAAAGTAATCAAGGCGGACTACTGGCAGCAAGCCCGAACACTGGATAGGATGCTGTTCGAATTTCCGGATCACGAAGAAGAAATCATTAAATCCCTAAGCAGCGAACATGAAAACAAATGGTTTGATCATGTCAAGCTGGCTGATGGAGAAATGGAACACCTGTACCGCTACTTTGGTATCGACTTTCAGGATCACACGGTACAAGACTTCTATAATATCTATAACAGGTTTGGAGATATTGACAAGTCTGAGTTTATCTATAAGTCTTGCATTTACCAACTGATCAGGGGTGAGATCAAAAAGATCAAGCACGTAGATGCAGACAAGTATATTCAAATCTTGGATAAGATTGTACTGATGTCAGTCCAGTATTTGGGCGAAAATGCTGACCTGTTTGTACGAGGCATGCAGCCAACTTCCTACGAATCGGTAAAAAGGAAATATGGAGCGGATTTTATCAAAGACATCCCCGCTTATGATGGGCTGGCGCTTGAGCCGGACAACACCAAGAACTACCAACGGAGGTTTACCACCAGCAAAGGCAGGTTGGAGTTTGACTATTACAATGTCTACGAACCGCTGAATGTTTATCCTGGCAATTTCAAAACTGCTGAAGAAGCAGCAGAAGCATGTCCCAATATCCTAAGCTATTTCCACCATATCTCACAAGGGAATGCGGAATGGGATGCACCAATATTGGGAGACAGATTAACGGTATTGCTTGACTGGTTCCGGATTGCCTATCGCTATCCAAAAGCCAGACTCCCTATGGTCATCCTGATGAGCCGCGAGCGTGGAACAGGTAAGTCAACCTTACTCAACCTGATGCGATACATCTTTGGAGCCAATGCCATGGTTACTGATATCAACGACCTGTTAGGCAGGTTCAACTCACACAACGCTTACAAGACATATATAGGTCTGGAAGAAATTAAGGTAGAAAGTGAAAGAGACCAGGCGATGAACATGCTAAAGGATTTGATCACAGGACACACAAGATTGATGGAACCAAAAGGTGTGATCAAGTCTGAAGTATCCAACTTTGCTCACTTCATAGCCACCTCAAACCATGAGGATAATATCATGAAGATTGACTCTGATGATGAGGACCGTTTCTTTATGCTGAAACCGCCAGTACTACAAGAGACAAAACCAAACATGCTGCAGATGATGAAGGAAGAAGTCCCTGCATTCCTGAGCATGTTAGTCCAGACTCCTATCCACCATGTAAACCCCAATGCCCGAAACAACAGCATTGCCGAAATGAAGATGGGCCGTCTTTGGTTCAATGTAAAGCACATTCAAACGGAAGAGTTTTTCAATGTGATCAAGCATTCAAAGCCAATGGCCATGAAAGAGGTCGAAACCTTTATGAGAGACCTTTTCCTCAACTTCAATGTGCAAACGGTCAGGATACACCCAAAGGTACTTTGTGACCTGATGAAAGACACCGCCAAGTTTAAGTACAGCCCTGATGACATCAAGCGAGTGTTTGCAGAAAAAGGATACAAAACCCTAAGTACAAGTGTGTCATTTATCTACATCCCTTTGGATGTGGAAAAAGACCATAAAGGCAACCTTCAGTACATCTATTACAGAGAGAAAATCAAGAACACCAGCGAGTACAGGATTCCCAAAAACCGCTATTACGAGCTTCAAGCTGAAGATTGGTTAACACCTGAAGAATTTGAAAGAATCAAGGGTAAGACAATCGACGACCTGAACATTGATGAGGAAAACTACTTGGTTGAAACCGCCAAAATTCACCTGAACGGCAACGCTGAAGACCTGGTATTTGAATACCTCAAAGCTCAGCCAATTAACAGCAGGTGGATAGAAATGGAAGACTTGATGGAAAGGTTTAACCGAAAGGTAGATAACCCAATCAAACAGGATCAATGGCGCAAGCATATACAGAGCTTTCACGACTGGAGCGAGAAAGACAGAACAGTAGTGATCTCAGACAATTACGACAAGATTCAATTTAAACCTCCTTTCTAATATGATAACGATTCAAAGTGAAGACCTCGAACTAATATTCAAGGCTACAAAAGCAGCACTGGAGTACAGAGCCAACCTAGGTAAACTCAATAATTATCCGGATGAATTAAAGCCAGACTTCGACTGCTTCAGTGATTGCTTGAACTGGTACCATGATATGTTACAGGATCAAAAGTCAAAGAAATCTGAACAAATCAGACTTGCTCAGATGATGGGAGAAACCGATCCAAAAGTATATGAGGATAAGCAACTGGAATACCAGCTGATGCACCAGGAATATATGAGGATAAGAAACATTATCAGCTATCTAAACAAAGAAGGAGTAGCATGGACCTAAACAAAAACCTCAACCATATACAGCAACTGGCTGAAGGGCATAAACGGACAGATACCATCAACCCATTTGACCATGCTTGGCAGGTAACGGAATGGAAAGATCAGAACTGTCTGAAATGCCGAAAATGCCTATCAGCTCACCACCCGAAATATGAGCTGCCATTGCTGAAAGAGAGTATCCAACTGGTGAAAACAGGTCAGGAGTGTATCGGGAAACTGGCACTTGAAATCATCTTTTACCAGGATACTATCCCCATTGAAGTGGCTGAAATGATGGGCATTGCTCAAAACCTAAACGATACATGCAAAGCATTTGAGCCATTGACGAAACATGAGAAAAAAGATCCTAACCAACTAAACTTATTCTGATGCATATCCTAGACTATTACGAACCTAAGTTCAAAAAACCTGAAGGTGTAACCGAAGCAATAATCAACAAGGTTCACCGCTTCGAGACAGCCTTATATATCGCGCTGGCTTATTACCGCAGCTTTGCCAGTGGCAACCAAGCAATGAAGCTCAAGTACAAAAACTTCGAGAGGAAAGCCGAAAGCTTTATCACGCTGTATGAAATGCCTAACAGCCCTGAGTTTGACCTGCTGGACAAAAAGACCGATGAGATATTCCCATACGTCGAATCGCTTTCCGGCAGCGATGAGTATCACTTCAGACTTATGGTATCAGTGGCCAGCAGCTATTTTGAGGAATACAAAAACGTGATGTTTCAAAATGCCCGAGCCATAACCAAAGAAGAATGGGAAAAACGAATCAAACGAGCAATCAATAGACAAGCTAAACGCAAGATGGAAAAGCAGATGAAGCAGGACATTTCAAATGCAGGTCTGGGACTTTCCACTTTCTCTCGCATGATGCAAAAAATCAGCTTAGACCTTCCTGAGCAGATCAAAAGCGTCAGACGCTATATGGACAATAACATCATTGTAGAACTTGAACCCGAAGTATAACCATGGCAACGATTTATTATATCACAGAAAAGAAAACCGAGACAGGTAAGAAGTTTCAGGAACTGGAAAGAAGAATGGAACAAGCTTATGATGATCAAATTGATTTCTGTTTTAAGTACAACATTAAACATTACCGTCCTGATGACTTTGCAGCTCAAGGAGGTTTTTCCTCTGTAACCTTTGATAAGGATGTTGAGGTGGATACCAAGGTTTGGAAGAACGTCTATAATTCTAGTCATGAATGGATGCCAAAACTGAACACCAAATTAGGTAAGACGATACAAAAAGAAATGGATGAATGTCTTCTAATAGGTAGAAAAGAGCTGAATCAATGCGTCGGTTATAAAGGCTTTCCTAATCATATAGGATACTCATTTAGAAATAAAAAATACTATGGTTTTATGGTCAGCGATACATTTAAGTTTGACCCTCCAAAAGACTGTAAAGAAATCACATTCACTGAGTACAAACACCTTTTCATTAATAATAATGAGTAGTTCTAATGGAATAATTCTAAGCATTGAGTTAGGCTTTCTTTTCATGTTGATAGCCTTGGTCATTTTTCTAAATATAGATGATGCTAAAAAACTAAAAGAGTCTAAAAAACATCATCGAGAAATAAGAAACCATATCGATCAAGAAAAATTCAAACTTGAAATCTTCGAAAATAATATCATAAAGCTTATGAAAAAGCCAAAAGGTCATACTCATTACTATAAAGAGGTTGGTGTTTTTTATGATATGGATGAAGCTATAGAAGCAAAAGTCAATGCTGAGTTTAAACGTGATCAAAGAGATGGATCAGGGACTCCCACATCTTATTATTAATCAATAACCCCTAAAACCATGGCCCTTATAAAAGTAATGCTACTCTACTTTATTGTCTTGGCTTTCGTCTCACTACTGGGAAGCTTATTAGACAAGAAGAAAGGAAGTCAAAATATATGGTCATACGATGATGATGATGACGATTATTACTATGACAGTGATGATGATGATTCTGAATAAACTCGTGCATTTTTCACCTAACGGGAGGGACTTCTCACCCCTCCCATTTTAACTACAAAAATCAATGGCAAAATCAACTCGGCTTACTCAGTTTATACACAATGCCTATATCAGAGTAAAATCAAAAGACTTTAAAGAAGAAGAACATTGTCAATATCACAATATACTAAGGGCAAGCTCTGACCTGGGAAAAGCAGCTGAAGCTGCAAACCTCAACAAAAAAGCATATATCAAACATTACATTAACAGTTTAACTCTTGTGAATTTTGTAAATCCAGAAACGTTCAACTTCCATATTCAGACATTTTACCCAATCTTTATCAAAGACACTTTTGAGGATAAATTAGCAAGTTCTTTTCTTTGGATTTGTGATTGGATTAGCAACAATGAAGGGAAGCTAATGATCAGTACCATTGGCTATGTGTATGAAAAGAACCTGGCAGGAAAACAACCTACATTCAAAAGTATAGAACATGCCCTGGTATATGCCGAAAAAAAGGTACTAGCACTTGATCCGGAAGGACCAGGAACAACACGAGAATATCAGGCAGGTGCAGCGTTAGCCGCAATTATGCAAGTGGCCAACTACAAAGGCGTGGACTTGTTTCTTCATGCAGGATGGAGATTGGCATTTAATCGAACTAGACCAGTTGATAGACCAAAAAAAACCATGCAATGTTGGTATTGTGAAGACAAACTATACGTGGATGGTAAGACGTGCCCTAAATGTATGGACAACTAAACCTGTTTATGATGGAAAGAAATATTAATTACACCGCCATTATTGGTTTTATCTGTCTGATATGTGTGATGGTGCTGCTCCTACTCCCGGCTATTATCGACTTCAATAAAGACATAAAAGATACGGTTGCAGGAAAATCTTATAAATGGCAGGAAGAATATGCATTGGATAGTCTGGATTGATTATCAACAAAACAACAGATCAACAGCCTTTGGATTCCCAAAGGCTTTTTTATGCCTGAAAAAAAACGAATCGAAAAAAAAATAGGGATAATACAATAACTAAAGATTTAGTTCTCAGTAAAACTCAGCGAAGTTGAAAATAGTGTTGATTTTGTTGATTTGTTGATAATGGTATATAAAAAACTAACTATCAATAACTTACACAATCAACAAAATTTTTAAAAATGTTGATAATCAACAAAAGTGTTGATCAGCTAAGGAGAGAATTAGTCAGGTTTTTTAAAGTATTTTAACAAAACACACCAAAAAGGGTCAAAAACCGATCAACAAACAACATGCTGTTGATCAGATTTACCAAAAATGTTGATCTTATAACTCATTGATAAACTAACACTTAACATAGACTATCAACAAATCAACAAAATCAACACTTTTTCCCAACTCTCCACGGAGCCACTAAATCACTGAAATTTCGTATTTGGTCAGAATTATGGGAATAGTACAAAATCTGACATATCCAAGATTTTGACCATGTACATTTGTCCTATTTTATGTACATTTGTCCTATTAGAAAGGTCTATAACGGACAAATGTATATCCCAATCAACCCCTCTTACACTACCCATTATCCAGCTTATTTTTTTGTGGAAATCAAATCCATGACCTATGTCAATGAGGTTAAGCCCTACAGTACTTTTGCTGGATAATTACCTGTACAAGTTTTTGAAGAAGCGCAACAAGCAGAAACGGCTTCGCATCAATCCTAATTTATGTATCGGTCAGAAAGGACCTGACCGTAAACGTATGCTCCATATGCTGGAGCAAGCAGAGAAGTACAACCGTGTGCATGTACTGATGCACAACCCTACACTATCCAGACGGTACCGCCTCCAACGACTGATCAAGGAATGGTTTTGCAAAGAAATGCTGGACTTTGTGCTCTACAATGCCAAGCGTAACCATGGCCATAATGTGCTTTTGATCATCAGTGAGTTTTTGGAGCTTCACCAAATCTCTGAAGATGACCTCCAGCGTGAAACAGCCTACAAGACTTGGCAACGCTCAAACCACAAAAAAGAGCTGGATCATTTTCTCGCCACCAATACAAATGATGATATACTTTTCTAATTGATAACAACATGACAACCTACTCAGGACAAACCAATATTGGCGGACTGGCCAAGATCCAGTACGTACTGGAAGAGGAAATAGCCTCCTTTCCCGAACAAATAGGTGCCAAGCTGGATGGTGATATAGAGCTGTATCCTACCAAGGTGTGGAAGGAAATCTACTTCACGCAGGAAAGCGGCTCACTGACAGTTAAGGAAAACCAAAGTAGCCAGGGAGAATACTTTGATACGGCACTTTCTTTCCAGCTCCCAAAGGTGCGGGAGATTGTAACCACCGAGCTAAGCGAGATAATAGGGAAAGAGTTGATCCTGCTTTGTGAGTATCAGAACGGAGACGTAAGAGCCGTTGGCACCAAGGAGCTTCCAGCCCGGATCACCTATGATGACGGATCAGGCGCTCAAACTGCTGACAAAAACGGGTACCGCCTATCTTGCCGTTATCAGTCAGCTTGTGATATTCCATTCTATGAGGGAGCCACCGAAACAGAAGTCAAGATACCAGACCTTATTGTAGAGAGTGGCAACCCTGAAGCACTACTGGTACAGGGCACCAACAATTATGAATGGGTACATGATCCGGATGCAGGACTTTCCTATCTGTATTTGGAAGATGGTAAAAGCTCCGTATCAGGATTTCAGTTTTGTGATGCACTGATTTCGGGTGATGTAGACCTGAGCGATGCCGGATGGACCAACCTTGTTTACTTATGTTTGAAGAATGCCAATAACCTGAACCTGACTTTGGGTGATTGGATTAAGCAGCAAGATGTTACGGTAGATGTTACCAATGCCATACTCCAAAAGGATAAGCTTTTGTCAATACTGGAACAGGTCGATAACATTGGCAGTAATCAGACCTTTACAGGACGTACCTTTAAGATTGGCGTACTGGTAGATGAGTTTGGGTTTGAGTCTTCAGCACAAGGGTTTCCGCTTATTCCTGGAGAGGAACCAGACCAATCATGTATTGACCTGATGGAAAAGCTGGGCGGAGAGAACTTTGACGGCAACGGGGAAGGCTGGACATTTACGACCGCTACTTTTGGCCTTGTGAAAGTGAAGATGAAGAAAGGGTATTTTGATCTGCGTAACCGTTTTTCTCAGAATTCAGGAGAAGGGCTGATCATTGTCCGGGGACCATACAACAATGTGTTTATCAATGCCACTGGTATGGAATCGTACTATGGTTTGGAGGGATCGATTGTGGAATTTTACCATACGGAACCTGATAGCCTGATAGAGCTTGATATGAAAAAGCTAAGCATCTATAATGTAGATTTTACTGATGCGGCAAATGCTTCTACAGCCACCTATGACCTTTCACTTAACCGTATTGCAGCTGTCTATCTGGACGTGTTCAATGAGCTGTTGCAGGAAGCTGGCAGTCAGATGACCATCAAGCTATGGAGCCACTGGTTTTACCTGAGCTTCTTTGGGGATGACAACTATATAGAGCAGGTACTGAAAAACCCACTGCGGGAAAGGCTGCAATGTGCCAATGTCTTTTTTGAAAAGGATAGCGGATATCAAAGCGACCAAGGGGCATCAAGCAGTATTACCCGATATGCTATTAATGATGATGGTGATATGATGGTATTGGCGGTAGCCAGTGTAAATGATGATCCTAATAACTATCAGGATATAAGCATCAACAATTCAGAATTTGGCAATGATGCCATCAAGGGGACATTTAAAGCATTGTATGCAAGGTTTGGAGACTTTTTCACTATCAATGATCAAACAAATCTGGAGGAAATCATCTTCAAGGAGTCAATTATTGGAGATGAGGTAAATGGCGGAAGACAGTTTATAGCCAACAATAATGCGAATTTACGCCTGATAGACGGTAGTGACTCAAAGTTATCTGTACTTCAGGGCAATGCCTATTTCAGGTTATGGTACAATCCTAAACTGGAAAGGATCTCATTTGCAGATACAGCACTGGTAAGGTTCTATGCAAGGGACAATGATATATTGCAGGAGATTGATATGCCTATCAATTACACAGATGATCGTACTATAGAGCTGAGAATCAACAACCACCCATTACTGGAGAAGGTGAAATCAATACAAACTACCTATGCAGGTGGGTACCAAAACAACAATGGTGTATGTATTGTATCCAACAATCCATTACTGGCAACCATTGGTAATACAGTTGGTACGGCTGACTTTAGTGGGCTTGATTTTGATGTGGATATCAGTGATCCTTCGGATACTGGATACCCTCAGTTTAGCCTGTCGCAAATGGCTTGTGATACTTTGCTATTCTCTAACACTACCAACTTGGGTAAAGGTGACTTTGTGATTTCTTATTTGCCTAACCTTACAGGGGTACTGGACCTGTCAAACGTCAGGATACATAACGAGTTTGGTAATGGGTACCTCTATCTTTTTGAATTGCCATTGGTGACTGGCGTAACACCATTCAAGGCAGGTAGTTACTCAGTAAGGTCTCAGATCCTGTTCAGGAATATGGACTCCATGCCTGATAACTTTGATTATGATTTTGCCAATGTCGAGTTCGGCTTCAGGAGTTACAATTTCTTTTTCAATATAGAGGGTAAAATAAGGAACATGCTTAATGTGAATGGAGAACTGAGAAGACTCAACTACAGGGGAAATGGTATGAGTGGTGTCTTGGATTGGTCGGGTTGTCAGTGGGTGTCCCGCTATAACGATGATGGGAACTCCAATGCAAACTATATCATTACGGAAGGGGATTTGGAAATAACGGTAGCAGATACCAGCGATGTTGTTGCCGATGACTTTACCGTAATCAAAAACAGTGGCGGTACCTTTACTGTCAAGAATGTAAGTGGAACAACACTGGCCACTATATAACAAGAAAGCCTCCCATCACCGGGAGGCTTTTTCACCTTTCTATTGAACAACTTTTTGTCCTACGGGAAAACATCTCCTATCCTGTTATTGCTTCAAAATCGAATCACCGAACTGAAGCGCAATGAATACAGCACTTATTTCTACCATACTTAATAGCGTCTGGGCTATTAATCAAGACTCTGTCAAAGGATTTGTACCACTGATCAACTCCATATTGTCCGGACGTAGTTTCTGGGAAGGAAAAGACCTTGCTCAGCTTCGGGAAGCGCACCGCTCCAACACGATGAATTATACTGTTGCCTCCAGTGGAGTAAGTAAGCAGAGAAGATTCGGGGTTGTCAAGATCCATGGTGTTGTCATGAAGAATGACCAACAGTGTGGCCCTGAGGGGACCATTACCAAATCAAAACAAATTATTGCCTTTGATAATGATCCGGATATTGACGCTATCCTGTTGGATATTGACTCTCCAGGTGGTCAGGCTGATGGTACACAAACATTGGTAGATACAATCCGAAATACCCGTAAACCTGTTGCTGCTTTTGTCAGTGATGGAATGGCCGCTTCTGCTGCTATGTGGATTGCCAGTGCAGCAGATGAGATTATTAGCTCACATGATACCAACCTGATCGGCTCTATTGGTGCAATGATGAATTATGTAGATGACCGTGAGTATTGGGAAAGTTTGGGCGTAAAGTTCAATAGTATTTACGCTGATGATGCCTCAGAAAAAAACAGTGAGTACAGGGCATTGATGGAAGGTAACACTGAACCATATAAGCAAAAAATCCTGAACCCACTTAACAATGCCTTTGTGAACGGTATCAAGAAAAACCGACGTGGAAAGTTGAAGCTAAATCATAAGACCTTGTTCAAAGGAGCCATTTTCACCAGCAGCGAAGCATTGGAAGTTGGTCTGATCGATGCCATTGGAGATGAAAACTTTGCACTCAAAAGGTTATCCGCACTTACAGATAAATCAAATTCTTCAAAAAAGACCAATACCAAAATGTCAAATATCACCACCAACAAATGGGCACGCACTTTTGCAGCTTTAAACGCTACTGAGCTTGACGCTACAGAAGAGGGCGTTGTGCTTAACAACGAACAGATGGATACCATCGAGCAGTCTTTGGCTGCATCAGAAGCGGTACAAACGCAGCTTGAAACTGCCAATGCCAATTTGGAAACAGCCAACTCTGATCTTTCAGCAGCTAACGAAAATATAGCTACGCTTGAGGCTCGTATCCAGGAGCTGGAAAAGAGTCCGTCCGCAAGCAGTACGCAACCAGCTACTGGCAATAGCGACAACGACAGCAGCCCATCTACTGACGCTGAAGCCGCTCACTTTTCTACTGTCGGAAAACAAAGACAGGAGCGTATCGCCAGAATGAGAAAATAATCCTTCACCTTCTAACATTTCATAGAAATGCCTGACGCTATTAATATTGAAGCATTACAGCAATACTGTGAGGAATTTCAGCGAGAGCTGATTACCATCCCCACCACTTCCATGGATGACATTTTCAATCACTTTAATGTCTTGCCAGGAATCAAGGACCGTTATGTTCTTTCCACGCTGCAACTTGAAAAGCTCCTAAAACCTTACGGTAAGGATTGGTCTAAAAAAGCCAATGTGGGTGCCATCAAGCCAAGGACCTTGCAGGTACAGATTGGTGAGGTCAACTTGGAAGAAAACCCATTGGAATACCGTAAGTCATGGTTAGCCATGCTTATGAAAAAGGGTGTCGATGCAAGTGACCATCCTTTTGAGAAAGAATTTTTTGAGCAGATTCTCGCTACTGTAGGTCATGAACTGAATATGGATGTCCTGTTTAATGGCATCTATAACAGTGCTGGTACCGATGCGGTGGATGTGAATAATGGCTTCTTTAAGATCATCACGGATGAGCTTGCCATTGGCGCGCAATCAGCGATAGACAATGCTGGTGATGCAACAGAAGGTTTTGACCTTACAAGAGGTAACGTCATTGCTACAGGTGCAATCACTTCAGCGGATGCACTAACGAAGCTTAAAGACATGTACCGTCAAATTGACGATGCCTTCAGAAGCAGACCTGTTAAGATGTACATGAGTTACAATGTTTACGATAAATATTGTGACGATTACAAAGCCGAGACTGGTGCAAATCCATACAATACCAAGTATGAGCAAACCTACTTGGAAGGCTCAGCGGGTATGTGTGAGATTGTTCCTTTGGCTGGAATGGGTACCTCTCAACGTGTGATCATTTCTCCTGAATGGAATATGTGTGTGGGTATTGACGGTGAATCTGACCAGGAGAAAATCGAGGTAATGAAGACCAACCCTAAAACGTTGGCCATCTTCCTTGCGCTTGCCTTTGGTGTTCAGTTTGCCACCCTAGATGCGGTTTGGATCAACGACCAAGCCTAACCAATAAAGGTCTGATTGATAACGCCAATCAGACCTATTCTCTCACTTCTTACAAATCATATCAATCATGTTAGAAGATGTTTTATGGAACGATGGCGAGCCAAACCCTGGGGGACTGGAACAGATCCTTGCCATTGCCAAACTTGAAGATATTGTAACGCTTCCTGTTCCTGTATCTGACGAACCTGCTTATGTAGATAACCTGCTGTCAGATTTGGTGACGATCACGGGAGATATTGTATTCGCCAATACTGTAGGGTTCACGCGTGTCTATGGAACCATTGAGACATTGAAGCTTGATGGGGAATCTCAGGGTGAGTTTGACGGCATGTCAAAATTGAACTCCATAGAGTTTTTGCATCCGGGTTCCAAAGGGGAAATGCTTGGTTTTGACCAGTACACGCAGAATGGCAACTTCATTATCCTTGTGCGTGAAATGGATGGCCAAACACGTATGCTTGGACATCGTGGCTATCCGGCCAAGCGTGTATCTGGTGGAGTTGCTACAACTGGTGCTGCTTCAGCAGATCGAAGAGGTAATACATTCAATTTCCAATCAGCTCGAAAAGGTCCTGCACCTATTTTTATGGGTACTGTAAAGTTGTCTGATGACAGCGTGCAAGATCCATTCACGGGCGTAATCACTCCTGGCGTATAATGAAAGACATCAAAAAGTATTTGGAACAAAAGACACCCTCCTATGAGGCGGGTGTCAGACTATACCTGAAGTACGGCAAGAACCGTAACCTTGTAGCCCTATTCCAAAGAGGAAAGACAGACTACAATGTCCGGAAGCTTAACTCTGTACTGAAGTACATGTACCTGAAGTATGAGCAGGACACAAACAGTAAAAAGGCTCAGGAAGAAAAGGTAAAGCAGGAAAACCAGCCTATTAAACTTGAAGCTGCTGAAGAAACTACAGCAGAGCAGGAAGCTGAAGATACTGAAGCTCCAGCTGAGCAGGAAGCTGAGGAAGTTGATTTCAAGGAAGGCTTAACCGAGCTGACCGAACCTGATGACCGGGTGGATGAGGCAAGCTTGGAACCGCTGTACAAGGAAAGAAGGGCTTTGTATGATGAGTTCAATTTCCTGTTCCATAACAAGCTAAACGCTCAGACTCATATCGAGGAACGAAAGGAAGCCGCTCTCAGGTGCAAGGAGATTGCTATCAAGATACTTCCTGAAGTGCATAACAAACTTGATGCAGCCAAGAACGGGGAAAAGGTAGTGCCAACGCCTGAGCCTACAACTCTATCTGAGGAAGAGCAGGAAGAGGTTAAAAAGAAAATCGTGCATGCTCAGAAGATGATTAGCAAATACAGAAAAGATGATAGCAAGGCCCATTTAGTTGAGAAGTGGGAAGATACCCTTGCTGAACTGAAAGCATCCATCGCGTGAAAAGAAAATTAGGAGGTTACTACAAAAAACTGCTGAATGATAAAGGCAACCTGTTGGACAGGATCAAAGCCAACAGCATTGATGAGTCTGTAGAATTGAGCGCCAAAGAACAGGCTGCTTCAATCCGGATACGTGCTGCATGGTCGATGTTATTGTCTGGACAGAAAAAATCCAATGTAGTAATCTCCTTAATGGATGAGTTCGGTATCTGTGAAAGTCAGGCATACAAGGACTGCAAGGCAGCATATAGGCTTTATGGAAATTTGAATATAGCTGAGAAGGAAGGTCTAAGGGCTATTCATTATGAATTGGCCATGGATGCTTTCAGGATAGCGGCTAAAGCAAAGGATGTAGAGTTTATGCTCCGAGCCAATGAGCAGATGATTAAGCTCTCAAGGCTTGAACAGGCTGACGGTGCTGTACCTGATTTGCCAACACATCAATACTTGATCCAGCTAATTTCAAATGGTGAGGTAATCGATATTGACTTTGAGGACCTTTCCAGCCTTCCTAAGCAAAAACATCAAATGGTGGTTGATGCAATGGAGGAAATGGAAGTAAGTAGGGAAGAAATGAAAATGATACTCGATGGCAAAGAAAAAGAAGAAGAATGATCTTGTAATAAAGCAGCTGAAATTCAATAAACCTCAGCTTCGATACATGATTCACAAGTTTGCTTCTTCAATATCTATTTGGGGAAGGGGAACAGGTAAGTCTTCATTGATTGCATGGCTGATGCACTTGATTGTACAGCTTATGCCTCGCTCAAAGTGGATGCTTGTTGGCAGGACCTACAGTGCCATTTTAAGTAAGACACTTCCCTCTACGGTAGCTTCACTGGAACGGATTGGCTATATCAAGGACTATCATTTTTTCATTGGCCGGAAGGCTCCAAAGCTTTGGGACTGGGATGAGCCTTACGAACCGCCAGCCAAGTATGACAACTGTATTTATTTCTATACCGGGACAATCTTTCAATTTGTATCTCAAGATGGCAATAGTAGTTCTGCAAGGGGTGTCAACTCTGATGGAATTATAGCCGATGAAGGGTTGGAGCTTGACAAGGATAAGTTTGATAAGGAAGTCTCAGCCACCAACCGTGGTAACCTTGACTATTTTAAGCATATCCCTTTACACCATGGTGTTTTCATTTTTAGCTCCATGCCTTATATGAACCAAGCGGATTGGTTGCTGGAATATGGAAGTTATTACAAGGATGATTATCAGACGGATATCATCGACATCAGAAATGAAATTGTTGATCTACAGATAGACTTCCTGCAATCAAAAGAGCAGGAACAAAGGCTGCTGATTTGGGAGGATATCAAGAAGCTTAACAAGCTACTAAAGTACTTCCCTTCCAAAAAAGGGATGTTCTATTCTGAAGCTTCAGCGTTTGACAATATCCAGAACCTTGGCTTTAAATATATAGAGCAGCAATTCAGGGATTTACCGCTATTCATTTTCATGATTGAAATGCTGAATAAAAGACCAGGGAAAGTTGAGGGTGGCTTCTATCCTATGCTGAGTGACAGGTTACACACCTATGTAGCAGAGTCCAACTTCAGTTATCTGGAAAAACTGGGCTACAACCTTGAAGCACTCAGCAAACGAGATAGCCGATTTGATACGGATGTAGACCCAAACAAACCGCTGATCATTTCAGTGGACTGGGGTTCTATAGTATCAACACTACCAGTGTCACAGCAGCATGGACGGGAGATGCGAACAGTCAATGCTTTGTATGTGAAGCATCCGAAACTGACCTATGACCTGGCTAATGATTTTGGAGACTATTACCTCGCGCACCTCAAAAAGGAAGTGACATTCATTGAAGATCATTGGGGCAATACAAAATCGCCAGGATCAAAGACGACTATGAATGATGACTTTGTAGCGCAACTGAGAAAAAGAGGCTGGCGAATAAAACGAATCAATCTTGGCAGACCTGCACTACAATCAGAGAAGTATCAGATTGCTCACAAGATTTTTGCAGGCAACCATGAGCGTATTGACCGCTGGACCTTCAACCGTGAAAACTGTAAATGGCTATTGCTATCTATGATGCAGGCCAAAGTCAAGGAAGGACGCAAAGGCGAAATACAGAAGGACAAGAGCAGGGAGCGGAACGCAAGTGTTGACCAACGAACCACTACCCACTTTTCAGACTCATGGGATTTGCAGGCAGTGGCCGTCAATAAAGGAAAGATCACACCAGGTAGTTCTTTCGTGCCGAATGGCTAAAAAAAATTCTGTACTGGGATTTTCGAAATATCTACTCTAACAATATCAATAAGGCGGTTTTTCAATTTCTAAAACCTTTAAAATTCTATTTAAAGACAAAGTTGACCCCGCCGCGCACTGTTGCAAAAACTTCACCCTAAAGGTGAAAAATATGGTATATGACAGTTCACCCTATGGAAAATACAATCACTAGAACGCACGCAATAGAGATGATGAGGAAAGAAGGAGCAGTCTTTTCCATCACATTTGTCACTGCTGACAGCAACCGTAACCGTGGGGGTGAAATAGTTCACCTTTCGGATTGCCAGTTGCAGGGTATCAGCCATGTACATGGGAATCGCAGGGTGAAGACCAAAGCCGGGAAGATCCGAGAGTTCTGCATTTTCCTGATGACACATTTTAATGATCACCGAGTAATCCCTAGCTAATGAGCGCACAGAGCATATATATCAGTGAGAACGGAGCTGCTGCTTACATCGGTGGTGGTGTCAATGCATTGGTCAAGACCAACATTGGTCCAACCTCCAAGACTTCCAGCAGCAGTTCATCAGGTAATACAGAGATAGCACACTGGGGAAAGAACAACCTCAGACCACAAGAGATGTACGAGGATGTAAGCCGCTCAACAATACTCAAACGGACATTGGAGTGGAAAGCCAAGGCCCTATATGCTGGCGGTATGGTGTACGGTGTCACTGAGATAGATGATAAGGGCAACGAGACGTTTATCCGCAAGCAGGACAAGGAAGTGGAGGAATGGCTCAAGAGAACCAACTTCAAGCGTATGTACCTGTTCCCTGCTTGCCTGGACTACTTCTATTACCATACAGTGTTCCCTGAATTGATCATGGGTAATGGCCGTAATAAGATAGCCAACATCAACCGCATCAAAGCAGCATGGTGCAGATGGGGCCTGATAAAGAGTGGCCCACTCAAGAAATGCTATATCAATCCGGACTGGAAAGCAGCCAAGGAAGAAGACCAGACCATTGTTGATGTCATCAATGTAGAGTATGACCCTATACAATCGGTAAAAGATAGTAAAGCAGATAAGCTGATCTATCCCCTATCATTCCCGGCAATCGATGAGGAATACTATCCGCTCCCTGCATGGGATACCGTCCGTAAGTCCGGTTGGTACGAAGTAGCCATGGGTATTCCTGAGTTCAAGAAAGCTGCACTCAAGAATCAGCTAACACCCGCATTCCATATAGAAATAGCTAAATGGTGGTGGGAGGACAAGTACGAAGAATGGGGCACCATGTCAACCAGTGAAAAGGTAGCTACAGTAAAGAAAGAAATGGAATGGTTTACTGAAACCATGACTGGTACTGATAATGCCATGAAAGCCATCATGACTGCTACAGATGATGACGGAATGGGTAACATCCGAAAGGGTTGGACCATTACCCCAATTGACAATAAGCTGAAAGACGGTGCCTATATCGAGGATTCGCAGGAAGCCAGCTCACACACCCTATTCGCAGCAGGAGTTCACCCAACGCTTATTGGTAGTACACCAGGAAAGCAGATGGGTAACGCTGGCGGCTCGGAGCAACGAGTAGCTTTCAACAACTACATCCTCACTTCTCAGCCTGACCAGGATATCATCTTGGAGCCGGTGCAGTTCATATTCGACTACAATGGGTGGGAGTATGAAGTGAAATTCAAAAACAGCCTGATTAACAAGCTTGACTCAGGCGCTGAAGTAACCGAGAAAACCAATAGCTAATATGTTAATCTCTACACCTGAAGAACTGGCCAACAATCTTGACAACGTCAAGGATGACTTTGATATCGACCTGATAAAACCTGCCATCCGCAGGACAGAGCGCAAGCATATCATTCCAGTGATCAGCAAGGCATTGTATGACCGCATCAATGACAAGTACGAAGCCGACCCTGCTACACTGACAGATATTGAGCAGGAGCTATTGGACGAGATCCAGTCAGCACTCGCTAACCTGGCATTTGCCAGTTACATGACAAGTGGCCAATTGGATATCTCAGAGTCTGGTTTCCATATCAACCAAAGCGAGACGCAAAAAACTGCATGGCCTTGGCAGATTGCCAACCTCAAGAAACAGTTGTTGCAAACAGGTTTTGAAGGGATCGATATGTTACTGGAGTTTCTCGAAACAAACAAGGCAGACTTTCCGGAATGGGTAGCCTCAAATGCCTACACCATCAACAAGGAGCACTTTGTCAATACTATCGACCAGTTCCAGCTATACTATAACCTACACGGTTCACGGACTACATTCCGTAGTATGTCTTCCGTTATCCGCAAGGTGGAAGACTTCAACATCCAAGCCGAATTAGGCAAGGACTTCTACGATGAGCTAAAAGCCGAAATCAAAACAGGCAACGTCTCAGCCGACAACCAGACGCTGATTGACATGCTGGTTCCGGCAGTAGTACTGCTGTCATCAGCAACAGCCATCCGTGAGTTTGTGGTCATCATCACAGACAATGGCATCCGATCATTTGACAGCTACGAGGGAGCAGCCGAAAAAGAGAAAATGGCAAGCATGAGCGACATTGACATGACCAGCCAGAACCTTGAAAACGACGGGGGAGCATACCTCAAAAAGGCTATCGATTATTTAAAGGAGAAAGCATCAGACACCCTGTATGCCACCTTCTTTAATTCAGATAAATACAGCAATGAAAAAGAATGTCGGGACCCACACACCAAAATGTACTACTGATATGATTGAAGAAGCCAAACTCGCAACCGAAGCAGGAAGCACTTTTATTCAAAAAGCCAAGCAGCAGCCATTCATTGTAGTGCTGCTCATAGCAATACTTTTTATCTCCTATTTCGTCAACTGGATTCAGTTCAATGACTTCAAGGAAATCGCCATTCGTAGCGTCATTGCGATCGAGCAGAACACAGCCGCTATGAAAACAATTACCGACTCAAGCAAGGAAGATCAACAGGATATGGAGGATGGAATGAATCGGGAGTTTCAAGTAATCAATAAAAAGCTCGACCTGCTTATAGGTCAAAAATAATTCTTCACCTAAAAACCATTGACTAATGTCAGACATCATCCAAAAACGGAAAAAGCGCAAAAGTATCGCTATCACCATCTTATCATTATTGACCTTGGCAGGAACCTTCTTTGGGATCACCAAATACACAGGCCCTATCGTAGGCGCTGGTCAGGAGATCATCAAGAACATTCCAGACACGCCAGCTAATTATCAGGAACCCGTCGAAATCGACACAATCGCAATGATCTATGAGCAACTACAAAGCCACCCTGACAAGGATCAAGGGCAATTCCAAACAGACCGAGGGCATCTTTTCGCTCTACAACAACAGGCAGAAACTGTTCGAATGCCGCAGTTTAGAATTACCATGGCTCAACAATCAGCAGAACATATCCTGCATCCCGACTGGGACTTACCACTGTACACTCAGGACTACGGGCAAATACAAGAACAGAGCCTTTCATGTCACAGAGAAAAACGGTCAGGAAGTGAAAGGGAGATCAGGAATACTGATCCATTCCGGCACCTACAACAGCCATACAAAGGGTTGCGTCTTGCTGGGACTGGATCTATCCTCAGACCTCAATGCTGACGGGCAACTCGATGTTACCTACTCAGCCGCAGCCATTGAGCTACTGGTAAAACTGGCCATCACCTATGGCATGGAATCTTTTGATTTGACAGTCAACTAATAACCAAAAAGCCGCTCGCCATTGGGCGTGCGGCTTTCTTTCGCTTATGATCGAGGCAACAATAGGAAAGTACAAAAGGAACATAGCTGAAAACTGGAACGAGCTTACCCCAAAGCAGGTACGCCAAATCGCCAACGTATTCCATTCAGCCAAAAGCCATAAGGAGGCAAAAGTCAAGATGCTCAGAATACTTTTGGACGTTCCTTTCAGCACCTTCAAGCTGCTGACCAATGTCCAAATCATCAACATTTGGGACTGTACAGATTTCATATTCAATGAAACCCGGCTAACACAAAACCCCTATCCTGAACTTTCACTCGGTACCCTAAGAGGCACCAAACTGATCGGACCAAATGACAAGCTGAACAATATCAACCTGCTCGAATTTGCAGCAGCAGACAGCTACTATATCAAGTTTTGCGAAAACCCCGACAAGTACATCAGCTTCTTATACAAGATGGTAGCCGTCCTTTGGCGACCCGCAACCGCAACGCCAACCGAAACAGACAAGCGGATACCCTTTTCAGAACCAAGTGTCCAGCAGAGAGCCGACCTGATCCGCAAACACATCAAGCCCGACCAGCTGACCGCTATCAGGATATTTTACTACGGTTGCCGAAAGATGCTCAATGGCAGGTACAAGAATGTATTTGAAGGCGGTGAAAAAATCAAAGGAAAGTCATACGGATGGCTGGAACTGATCAACGGCATGGCTGGCGATAAGTTTGGAGACTGGCAAGCCACCTGCAACACCCTATTGCATACCGCTTTTATCAGCTTGGATATTGATATGCGAAACCAAAAGAACCTGAAGAAATGAGACACGGAGACTATATCACCATGATGAAGCAAATGCAGGAAGCCCATATTGACTTAAAAGGTTATGCCCGCATCATCACAGGAGCCGACCCCATCCAATCCGCCATGGACATTGAAAGTTTCTTGGTAGCCAAAGGCAAAAAGCGGCAAAGTCAACAGCTCCCACTGCTGATGGTCGAAACCACCGAAACGGGATACCTCGACAACGGAGCAGACAACCACCTACGGGACAGTGCAGCAGGTTTTTTTATCCTGGATAAAGCCACCACTGACGACGAAAAAGATGAGGCCATTTCAATAGCAGAAGTCATTGCAGAGGATTGTATCGGATATATCAAAAAACACCTGCTCGACAACCGAGCAAAGTACTTTATGAGCATTCAGGATTTGCGGATCGAAAAGATAGGCAACCTCGCCAGCCAATACTATGGCGTATACGTCAGCTTCCTGTTCCGAACCAACAGCACCACTGACCTGAAGTACAAACCAGAAAAATTCACAGCCAATGGCTAAAGCACTATCCAACGTCAAGCTGGTCGCACTCCTACTCGATGAGCTTTTTGACAAGTACCGTCTTGAGTTCCGGAACCTCAACATTGGCGACACTGGAGAGTTAGCCCGATCCATTAACCGCCACATTCTGGCCAACCCTCAGATGGTCAAAAGCATCAAGATATCATACCTCAGACGGGGTATGTATGTCGATCAGGGAACAGGACGGGGACTGAAGTTCAGCGAAGGAGCAGCCGCAAACTGGAAAAGAAAGCGGTTTGGCAAAAAGAAGATCAATACCGGAAAGTCTTATTACAAACGCAGAAGAATGATGCAAGCTGCAAACAAACAGACGCAGCTAAGGAAACCAAAACCATGGTTCACAACACATACAGCTTGGTTCTATAGAAGGCTGATGGAACGCACACTCGAAAACTCAAGCGACAGAGCTATTGAAGAACTGCTGGAAGCAATTCCACGAATGATCGAACTGTAATGGAAAAGAAAATAAGGAAAGTGCTAATTGTTGGAGCACCGCCAATGCTTGGAACCTTGGCATCTAAAATACTTAGAGCTGAAAAGAGCCTAGTTGTAGCTAAGCATGATTTAGCAAAACTACCTATAGGTTCAAGCGAGTTCCACCATAAAAAAGAAAGGATTAAAGCAGCTTCATTACTTCTAAAGCATATCAAAGACAATGGCATCTAATACAGATAAACGGACCGTCGAGATTATCATGAACGGCAAAAAAGCCGAGGCTAGCATGAAAGAGATGAAAGCCGCTGCTGCTGTTCTGAATAAGCAACTCGAAAAGATGCCGACCAATACCAAAGAGTTCGCTGATAAATCAAAGGAACTCAAAAAGGTAAGGACCCGGCTCGGTGAAGTAAGCAAGGAAGCACGCTCCAACAACCAAAACATGTCCATGATGGCCAAAGCCCAACCGCAGATTTTCAGCATGGCAAAAGCTGGATGGGCGGCAGTGGCGGCAGGTATCGGTTTGGCAGCCTCCGAGCTTCAGAGAATCATAGCCGAATACGCAAAGCTCAACCGAGTAACCCAACGTTATTCCGAGCTGCAAGGTGATGCCCTACATCAGGCTACAGGTCAGGCGAAAGCCTTGGCTGATACCTTTGACGCTGATGTAAACGAGGTACTAAGGGCATCCAACACCCTTGCAAAAACCTATGGCATGACCTTTCAGGACTCTTTGGAGATGATCAAGAAAGGCTACCTCCAAGGAGCAGACGCAAGCGGGGATTTCCTCAGCAAAATCAACGAATATACTCCTGTAATGAAACAGGCGAATATTCAAGCGGAGGACTTTGTAAAGCTGATGGTACAGGAAGAAAAAGGTACCATATTCGACGACAAGCTAATTGATGCGGTCAAAACATTTGCTGAACAGATAAGAGAATTAACACCAGCAGCAAAAGCAGCATTGGCACCATTGGGCGACGCATTCAATGAGGATGTAATCCAAAGGATCAACAGCGGCAAAGAATCCATGATCGACATATTCCAGGACATTATCCGGAAGGCTCGTGAGATGGGACTCAATGCCCAACAAACCCAAACCCTGATTGCAGATTTGGGAGGTGGCCCGCTGGAAGACTTGGGAGGATTGGAGAACGCATTCAACAACATTGATGCGGCCATGAAATCCAACCTCGACACATTGGATGACCTAGGAGAAAAGCAAAAGGAACAGGTCGATTATGCCGAAAAGATCAACACCGAATACGCTCGACTGTCAGCCAACACCAAAGACCTGGTAGAAGGGACAAAGAACTTTTTCAATGTCGTACTGGCTGAATCGCTTTCACTGCTAAACCGCATCATTGAGAGTTATGATACACTCGATGAAAGGATCGCCAAGAACCTGAAAAACATCAAGGATGCCACCACTGAGGACTTACCTCAGATGATTTCAGACAGTGAAAAAGAACTCACAAAGCTGGTCAAAAAACAGGAAGACCTTAATTCATTGATTGACGGTGGTCCCGGTGCCATGTCCGACGCATCCTATGAAAGTCTGCTCAGAAAATTAAGGGAAACCACCTTGCAGGTAGATACGCTCAAACAAAAGCTGGTAGACCTTAGAGCAGAAGAAGCACTCAGAGCCAAGCAAGCCAATGACGCTGAATGGGCTGCTGACAGAGACAAGCAACTCGAAGCACAAAGACTGGCAGAAGAAAAAGCAAAGCAGGAAGCCGCTGCTGATGAACGTATCGCAGCAGAGGAAGCCAAGGAAGTAAATACAGAAGAGGTTTATGACCAAAACCTTGAGCTGATTGGCATTGAAGAACAACTGGCAGCCAAGAGCATTGATCTTGAAGTTCAAAAACAAAACCTGATCAATATCTTACGGGACCAAACACTCGACAAACATAAAAAGAGGATGGCCGCTCAAAAGGCGTATGATCAGATGATGTTTGACAATATCATGACAGGCACCAACCTGATAGCCAACTCACTTTCAAGTGTGGCCGAATACATTGATGAGTACTCCAAGTTTGGCAAAGCGGTTGCGGTTGCTGAAATCTTTGCCCAACAAGGTTCTGCCATTGCCAATGCGACAGCAGGTGCTATCAAGGCCGCAAAAGATAAAGGACCCGCATTCCCATATGTAGTTGGGGCCTATATCGCTACAGGTATTTCAGCAGCAATCACAGGTATAGGACAAGCCCTAAAAGCTGTCAACAAATCCAAGCCACCGGAAGCACCTAAATACAATTCGGGAGGAGGTGCAACCGTATCAGGCGGTACCACATATGCAGCAGGTGGAGCCACCTTCTATGACCAAGGCAGATGGTCCCCTATCCGAAGTGCCGGAACCTTTGCAGGTGGTGGCCATGTAGGAAGTGCACACTATGGCATCATTGGCGAACGTGGAGCCGAATGGGTAGCACCTAACTGGATGGTAGACTCTCCAAGTTATGGACCAATCATTGGCATGCTGGAGATGATCCGAGCCAACAAGTTTGCAGCAGGAGGCAGCACACAAGCCGCAACCCCACCACCATTGGATACAAGCATGTTCGAAAAACAGACCATGCTATTAGGAGCGGTAGTTCAAGAGCTACAAACCCAAAGGGAGCAACCGAAATATGCAAAGATCATCTGGACAAATGATGACACCACCAATAGCCGGGAAGAAGTTGAGAAGCAAGAAACAATTGAAAACTTCGTAAAAATATGAGGACTTATATCCAGCAACCAGTAGGGCTTTTGCCAAGCCTCAACCGCATACTGATGCACTTTTCTGATACGGAAGACGACTTCCTTTTTGTCAAGGTGGAAGACCTCGAATATGGCGAAATGTCCATCATTCAAAAGCTGGTCAGAAACAACCAGGAAGAATTTCTCTTTGACTTATCCGAACTGACAGATTCACAGCTCGAATTTATTTCCCCCAATCCGGAAAGTGTCAGCATCCAGTTTCTGCCATTTCACCTAAAGTACTTCAAGCTACAGGAAAGCACCGACGGTGTCACCTATACGGATGTAGTGGAATGGTCAGCCATCAAATCAAAGATCCAGTTCGCCAACATCAACCAGCAATACAGCAGTAGCCTATTTGCCGCACTGACAAGCCGAACCGTAAGCGAAACCGCCAACTACTTTGTAACAGTGGCAGGCTATCCCAATGATCCGGTAGAGTTCAAGATCATCTACGATGACGGCACTACCCATACCGAAACACAGCTATTGCCATCGCCCACTTACAACGATGTCGTGTTTTCGGCCATCAAGCAAAGAGCCTATCTGGTACCCGTGGGTTTTCCTCAGCAAGGTTATGCAGACAAGCAACCAGGGAAAGTGATCAGCCGGGTGGTCATCACCTTCAACAACGAGACCTTGACACTTTACCCATCCAGCAAAAAGAGTATCTACGAAGTGGAACTCCTGTATTGGGACCGCTATTCCGGCAACTTCGAAACCCTGATCGCCAAAGGGCAAAGCAGCAGCGAAAGCGAGTTCCAGCGAAACGACTATTCCATCTATGGGCCAAGCTACAGCACCACACTGGTAGACAATGGCATGGTGCAGAAAGTGGAAGAAAAGATGATGATGAAACTTCGTACAGGCTATTTCAAATCCAAAAGCGAGTTCCAGTCAGCACTCAATATCATGTCGGCCGAAAGGGTACTGGCCAAACTGTCAGACAAGTATGTAGAGGTAGCCATCACCGACAAGAAAATCAAAGGCCCACAAGATGGAGACACCCTTTACAGTTTTGAGTTTTCAATCGATATCCCAAACAGATGATCAGCATAACCGTCAGCGGTGAAGTACTGCCAGTAGACAAAGACACCAGCATCAACTTTGTGGTGGACTCAGACTATTTCAACCTCGAATACCTTTCCGGAACACATACCTACTCGTTTGTGATCCCCTATACCGGTGCCTCAAAAAAAGTGTTCGGCTTTGAGCATATGCCCGAAGTGTACAAGAACAACTTTATCAACACCTACGACTGCCAAATCAGCTTCAAAGGATTTACCCTTATATCCGGTAAGCTCATCCTGCAACGCTGTACCAGCAAAGGCTATGAGGTATTTGTCACCTCCAACACCTCCATACTCGCAGAAATCAAAGAGGTTACTTTGCCTGAGCTATTCAGCATCAAGATAATCGGTTACTTAGACCGCAACACCCAACTGGTACAGGAAGGCTACACACCCGTAGCAGACCTGTTTGCTTCAGATGACTTTCAGCAGATCCTCACCCGAACAAATGAGGATTCGGTCGTGTTTGACGATTCCGTATTCTGCATCTCAACTACCTACCTATTGGAGCAGCTATTTGCAGCACTTGGCTATGAGATGGAAATGATTCTCAGGTTTCCGGCAGAGCAGTACAAATCCGTAATGTGGTTTACAGACCACCCTAACAATGGGCTGTATTGGGATACCGCCTACGATATCGCACCACCAAGCCTAACAGTTTCTACATTCCTGAATGCCCTGGCTAGAAATTTCGGCATCTTCACATACTTTGATACCGTCCAAAACAAAGTAACCCTGATGGATATCCACTCATTGCCGGGCTACCTATACTATGAGAATAACTACGGGTTCAAGTACTTGGATGTCCTATCCATCGAGAGTTCCGAAAAAGGGCATATAGACAAGGTCTCATTTTCACACAATACCAAACAGGGAGACCCAAAACCAACCCTGAACGGAACGGTGGACACCTATCAGGATTTGCCACCTGTAAACTTTGCCAGTGGCGAGACCTACTATGTAAGAGCCAACACCAGCTGGTACAAGTCAATCGACCTGCTTTGGCAACCAATATTAGGATTTAACCGATATCCAAAAGAAGTAGTCTTTCGGGAAGGAGACCAGAAGATGGAGATCAACACAGGCGTTGACCCTGTTTATATGGTCAATAGAGGAAAGATAATCAAACAAAGCAGCTTTGATTTGGTCAGGCCAATAGAACCCACTAACACCCCTGGGTATTTAGGTGTACAAATTCGATACGATGATACCGACCCAAACAACGAGCCGTTGCCTGATATCGAAGACCTAATGGAAGTGGAGATCTATTACAAAGACAATAATGTAGAAGTACGCAGAAGAGGGCTTATCACATCCCATGCACGTACACACTCACAAGGTGAAGAGCATTTCCTGAATATAGGCACCAATATTCCATTGACATTTCCTATACAGGAAGAATTGGACGGGGAGTTTGAATTTGAGTTCACCTATGGGTTCCGCTACTTTCCCGAAATAACAGGCGATAAGTCTGGCAGGATTGGACACCTTAACCATAGCAACTTTCCCGACTATCAGCCAATAGATGATTACGAAGGGAACAACTACAACTATGTTACGGCTACCAACTACCAAACCAGTAACCCACAAATCAGGCTATCCAACAGGCAAGACAACCAAATACAGTACTCCCTGATTTGGGACGATGAGGAAGGACTATACGAGACTTTCCACAAAAGGGCCATGCTGTTTCTAGCCAACTGCAAACTGATCAAGATCAAGCCCAAAATGACCATTGCAGACATTATCAGCTACCAGCCATTTAGCTGGTACCAAACAAACAACTTCCATTACCTCCCAAAAAAGTTAACATATAAGTTAACCCATGACGGGATTAAGGATGTCAAGATGGAAGCAAGGGTGCCAAAAGAGGGAGCAGTTCTGGAGTAATAAAAAAGCCCTGGTCAAAGCTAGATTGACCAGGGCTTTTCAAACAGTAGGGTATATCAATTACCACTAAGCATCTTCTTTGCATCATTAACATCCTTGTTATGATCCACTTTTGAGTCTTTTAGCTTCAAATCAAAGTCTTTCTTTGACTCAATGTCTAAATACATATAGTAAAATAGAACACCTGATGTATAAGAAGTACCTCCCATAGTAATGGTAAAAACACGATTTCCATTAATATCATTATAGCATGCCATCAAATCCCCTTTACTAAGTGCTGGTGACTTGGCATATTCTTTTTCGTAGACTACCTCATATTTAAGCTCATTTTTAAATAAGGACATTAGTTTGAATAAGGCCGCCTCTGTTGCATCGTGATCTAATGCTGAATACATAGTAAATGTTTTAAGCTCTTTTTCTCCCGCACCATAGGCTTTGTTAGTTCCATTAACAATAAACTCAATCCCATTGAATTTCATTCTATGGAAAAAAGCAGATACAGGCACTTCCTTTATTGCACTCCTATACTCTTTTTTACTCATACCAGCCTTAAAGTCCCCAATCAAAGTGGTTCCTTTTTGAGCATAAAGACAGGTTGAAAAGATTAGGGTGATGGTTAGAATCAATATAGTTCTCATAAAAAAATTGGGCTATATGTTAAACGAAATTAAACAGGAGGGAAAATATAAAAAGTTCGGCTAGCAACCGAACTTTTTTGTGTTCAATTATTACGTTGGTCTTGTTGATATTCTTGCAGGTAGGATTATAGTTTAGGCACTCAAGATCAAATCAAGTTCAGCCTCGATACTGATCTGTAGCATGTCTAGGTAATAGGTATCAGTTGTTCGTTCAGACTTGTGGCCAAGCATGCGGGCAATGGTCTGCCTTCTTACCCCTTGCTGGTATTGTACCATGGAGAAAGTACGCCTTCCCACATGGGTAGTCAAATTCTTTCGAATACCCATTACCTCAGCCAGAATCTTAAGGTTCATATTATAGCCACTATTACCAATCTTAGGGAGCTTGTAATCGTAGCTGTTCAGGATTTTCATCGCAACCGAATCAATCGGGACGATAAACTCAACCTTTGACTTGACACGCTTCTTCTTGATGCAAGCCTGATTGCCGATATAGTGCAGATGCTTCTCATAGTCAAAGTCCATCAGGTCCGCATAGCTCAGCCCCGTACGGCAAGAAAATACCAGCAGGTCGGCAGTTCGCTGCAATCGCTTCCTGAAAAACTTCATCTTCGTAATCGCCTCCAGCTCATCGCTGCTTATGTACACCCGTTCAGCGTCTGTAGTTCTGGAATACTTAAGCCCCAGAAGTGGATTAACATACAAGTACCCCTTATCCACCGAAAAGGCAACTACCGCTTTCAGCTCCTCCACCAACTTTGCTATATAGTTGACACTATACTTATGCTTTCGCATCCAGTTGATAAAGGTATCAGCCCAAGGCCTTGTTACCTTGTTCACATCCATATCAGATGCGCCAGTTTCCTTCAAAAACTCCTGAAACCGCAAGCACCTCCGTTCAATATTGTAGAGGGTGTTCGCCTTAAGCACCTTGCCCTTCATCTTGATCCATTCTTTCCAGACACCTAGCAGACTTATGGACTTTATCTCTACAAACTTCTCCCAACGTTCACGCAATGTTACAGGCGTGATAGACATTCTAAATTTGCGCATCTCCAGATACACCATCTTGACCTCATTTCGGATAATAGCAAGTTCCTCGTTGTCTGCACTGGCGTGTTTGTGGTTGATCATATCCCCATTCCAATGCTTTTCCAAACAGCGGATACCTGTACTGAACGGTGTACCCCGATCACCATTCACTTCGATACGGGCATAGATCGTAACATAACCATTTGATGCTTTGCGTGCCAGGTACTGCACACTCATGGATCTTGAATTGTTTTTAATCATGATTGAAACAAAAAAATTGAGTTATTAAAAAAATAAATCTCAATCTATCCTAAAATGAAATCGCAAGTGTTACCAAGACTACCTCAAGTGTTACCGGGAGTGTTACCAAAACATGCAATAAATCCCTGTTACCACTAGTGTTACCAAAATTGTAAGGCATTGAATATCAAAAACATGGGAATAAAAAAACCGTAAAACACTGTACTTGCGTTTTACGGTAACTCCCTGATCATCAGTAATATTGCGTTTTTTAATTAATCCCGAAGGGATTGAACAATAGTAGCCGTAGGCAAAAGCCTGCGGTATAAGTAAATCACATTTATCCAACTCCAAAGGAGTTGAACCTTTAAATCATTCAAGCGTTTAAAACTTCCGATTTCAATTATACCGCTACTTAAATCTTTCCTTTCAAAAGAGCTAATCAGGTTTTTATCCAATAGTTCTAAAAAAATACAATTCAATCCCCCATTAGAGCGCTTCCTGCCTATTCGATGATTTTTTCTTGTCTGATACAGGTGATTTTTCGATAAGAACTCTATGTAAAGATCTGCTGCTCCACGCCTTGTAATCACACCCTATTTCTGATACCGATATCACGGCTAACGATTATGCAAATTCAACTTTTACCTTACGTCCTTATACTTACTCATTTTTTCTTACGCTCCGATACATCCTTATTTTATTCCTTCAAAGCAACCTAAAACCAAAACCTTAGGCTTATGATTGACCCAAACGTTGAAATTGACGTCATGCAAAGGCACCTTGACAAGCTGCGCTTGAAACGGGAAGTAATAGAACTCGACCGGATGAAACTGTATGTCAAAATCCGCAAGCTGGAAACCAAGTATCAGGAGATGAAAACACAATACAGACGATTGGCTGTAGAGTTGGAGTCTATCTCCAAGTGGTTAAATGGAGAAGGGCAACTTGATCGGACTAGCCGAATAAAATACAAGATGCAGTACCAACAGTGCCTAATTAAGCTGTACAGGATCGAATCTTTTTTCCTTAACTATCTAGTAATACTGGTAGAAGAGCTCAAGATCAGGGAACAATCACTGAAGTCACTCTCCGAAAAGCTGGAATTGCTTTACGAAGAGGAGCTGCAAAAAATGCTAACCCTTCAAGACGACATGCCTGAAACGGTTGACATTGCTGCACAGTTCAAGGAAATGCCGCTTGTCAGTGCCCAATCATGGATCAGATCATTCTCTGAAAGCCTTTTTGTTCCAAAATCCGAATACGTTCCCATCACTGCCACCTTCGGATTTTCACCACACATCCCGAAGGCTGCAGGCTGATTCCTCCATACACAATCAGGTAAAAAATTACATCTGACCTCTGTGCATTACCGCATAAATGAGGGCGGGATAATTATGTTCTGGTAAATAATCTTCCCTTTCTTTTTACACTTCATTCTGCCACTTTCTTAACTTTAACCCGATTAATCACCTAACCAGACATACATTGAAAGTAAAAGCACTTTACATATACCCGATCAAATCATTGGGCGGAATTTTGCTTGACGAAGCCCACACACAGGAAAGAGGCTTCAAGAACGACCGCCGATGGATGCTTGTGGATGCCAATGGAAAATTCCAGACACAAAGGCAAAAAGCTGAGATGGCCCATTTGATCCCATTTTTTGAAAACGGAAATCTTCTTGTCAAAGACCGCCGTGACGATGACACTTTTGAAATTCCGATGCAGCCTGCCGGCGATCATATCTCTGTTACAGTATGGGATGATACTTTTATGGCTCAAAAGGTGGATAATGCTGCTGATAAATGGTTTTCTGATAAGTTAGGGTTTGAGGTACAGCTTGTTTATATGACAGACAAAAGCGAGCGTCCACTTCCTGCCGAATATGTTCCGGAAGAATCAGAAACCAGTTTTGCTGACGGATTCCCCTACCTGATCGCCAATCAGGCTTCACTGGATGACTTGAACCAAAAAATCAATGGCGAATACATCAGCATGGAGCGCTTCAGACCCAACATTGTGGTGGAAGGAGTTGAAGAAGCATTTGCTGAAGACAATTGGTATGACCTGGAAATCGGAACGATTCCTTTTAAAGCGGTAAAACCTTGTGGCCGTTGCGTTGTCACTACCATTGATCCCAATACAACAGAAAAAGGAAAAGAACCGCTATTCACCCTTTCAAAATATAGAAAGGTAGGTAAAAGCGTGATGTTCGGGGAGAATGCAGTCTCGCTGAAGGAAGGAACTGTCAAGGTTGGGGATACGGTTGAAGTAAAGTCCTTTAAAAAATAAGTTCGCTGGAGGTTGGCATTTGTGTCAACCTTTTCTTTTTGGAATGAAAAAATAGAGGGGATTAGATGCCGCTCCTACGGAGCTAAGTCAGGTGAAAATACTATTTGGTTACAACGATGAGGATCATATGAAACAAGAAAGTAAGTAGCTCCATAGGAGCGAAACCTTATTTGAATGAGGGTAATTACTTAATGCTTGGTTATAAAAGGAAAAAACACAGCAAAGGCGGATCTCAATCCGTCAAAAAAAAACCCATCGCCCACATTATCGCAATGTATTTTGATAATATTCCTTGATCTTATCAGGTGAAACTCCTTGCTCAAACATCCTGAAAGCCTTATAGTTCACCATACTCACTTTTAGGTAACTGTTATTGAAATATTTTCGGGATGATACCTGTGTATATTTCGGAATTATATGATAGCCATACTTGGGGGTCAATCGGTACGTCAATTCAAAATCTTCCATAATCGAGAACTCCTCATTGAAACCTCCCTCCTTCTCAAAAACTGCTCTAGGAATATATAATGTCTGGTCTCCTCCGCCCGAAAACTTGGTATGAAAATGTGTAGCCCATGAATTCACCCTTAATGGTAAGCTCCCCGGAACAAACCACATCCTGTAACCTCCCACCTGATGTCCTGCCTTCAGCGCATTGATAATATCAGTCGGAAAGGTCAAAGGCGGGTAGCTGTCTGCATGCACAAAATAGAGCACATCTCCCTTAGCTTGACTTGCGCCAATATTCATTTGAACTGCCCTGCTAGCCTTGTTGCTGTTGATTGAAACTACCCATGTAGGCATTGATTCTTTGTGTATTTTCACATCACTGGCATCTACTACCAACACCTCTTCCACCAATGGGTGATCCTTGATATTCGCCAAATGCTGAAGCTGCTTATGCAAGGCTTCACTGTCATTGTAAACTGGAATAATGATACTGATGGTTTCCATAGAACCTAGGTTAAGCAAGAATCGAATTGGAATAGAGGTTTTCTATCCTTTTACATATTATGATGTACTAAATGATGATGTTACCCTGTTTCACCCTTTCAGGGTTATGAGATAGTGAACACTGTCAACTCCGGATTACCATCCTGAGCTAATATGGTTTGTTTCCTTTGAAAACAGCGTTCGCTGTAAGAGAAATAATCCCAAAGGGATTCAATAATAGTAGCTGTAGACAAAAGCCTACGGTATAAGTAAATCCATTTACACAACTCCAAAGGAGTTGAACCTATAAATCATTGAAGCGTTTAAAACTTCCGATTTTAATGATACATCTGCTTACATGTGGGCTACTCAATTTAGCATTCACCCTTGCCTTACCAAAAATAAAAACCCTAAACATGTGACTAACCATCACTTGCTTAGGGCTTTTTTATGTCAAACCTGATTATCTTCAGTCGTTAATTACAATAGTCTTACCGGCAAAACTTACAGTGTCACCTTTGTAAAGCTTCTTGCCTACACGTGTTTCCACTTCATCATTGACCAGTACTTCTCCTTCACGGATAACTATCTTTGCCTCTCCACCAGACATGACAAGGTTAAAAATTTTTAGCAAATGGTTCAGCTGTATGTATTCTTCTCCTTCTCTAAGATTGAATTCCAACATCGTCTTTTGTTTAAATGTGAAAGGACAAAGATAGCGGTTTTTATGGCTGTTCCATATGTCCTTTTTACAGAAAAGGCTTCTACTACTGCTCTCTTGATGGGCTTGACTTTGGCTGCTCTGTTCCTACCACAATCCCATTTGCTATAAATGCATTATGCTTATCCAACTCAACAATGGTGTAAGTCTTCTGCATCTTATTTTCCTTCTGAATATTGATCACTGTGGTAGTTCCTGCCTCAGTTCTGACAGCATCCCCTGCCTTCAATAAGGCTACCTGATCAAACTGGTAATCTCCTTGCGTTTTTTGCGGATTCACGGACAGCCACTCCCCCTTTGCTGAGAGTAACGGGTGATCTTCTGTACAAGTCAATGTACTTCCATTTGAAAATTGGATTTTGACTAAATGCTTGTGATATGGGCTTGCCAACTTTTGAATAGTTGCAGGCATCATTTCTCCTGTCTTTTGATCAAAGCTAATTACCTTATCCCCGACAGAAAGGTCTTCAATATTTTGCTCTGAACCATCTGCCATCTTGATACGTGTACCCGCAGCAAAACAGTGTACATCAATTCCGTCAAAATAAATCTCCGAAATAACGACATCATCATACTTGTCCCCTTTATAGACGTCCACAATTTCAAACTTAATGGTCCAGTCCGGTTCCTCTCTCAACTTATCCCTATCAGCGCCATCCGTTATCTTGCCAAGAGGAGATATCCTAAAACCTTGTGACGATCGCTCGTCTTTCAGGTGAAGCAAAGCATAAGGCTTGTCATCTACATACATTTTCAGGGTCTTCACCCTTGAGTTGTTTCTCCATGCCGCTTCACTTTTCAGATAGCCATTACCGACTATGATTTGAGTTATCCTTGGGCTGGTTGCCTTAAAATGGTAAAGCAGGTACTCTCCGATTCCATATCCATCTACTCCTTCCACCCAAGCAGTTTCAAGATCAAGGTCATGGGCATTGTCCGGAACATATGTATTTTTTCCTTGCGCTGTCAGAAAAGATGAAGCCGTGACACTGAAAGGACCACCACCACAGTACCAACTGCAACCACCACCCACTGGATCAAAATAGCTTTCCTGAACTTCCGAGAAGTTATTCAGCAATTCTTTTTCTTCTTCAGTAAGGCTCTCCACTCCTGTTCCTTCTTCACCATATGCTTTTGTAAAAGCTGCTTCAGCCACTTTATACTTTTGCAATCCTTCTTCGCTATAATGCTGGATGGTGTAAGAGTTCAATTCTCTCAATGTCTGCGCATGGGTAAAAAGACTGCCAAGCATTAGCAGACCAAAAATCAGATATTTCATGTAAGTCTAATGTTTGTTATTGGGTTATTTATAATCAAAATTGAATATATCAATTATAGCAAAATTTCAAGATTGCTTATTAAGCTTTGATATAAAAAATGCCTTCACTCATGTGAAGGCTGCATCCTTTTATTTATTTCTTTATTCCCTCAAAAACATTCCCATCATTATTGGTCCAAATCATTTTTTCCACCCTCCCGTTATCATCTGCCACAAAATCAATAAACGCATAAAGTGTTCGGCTAAAAAACCTCCCATCCTGCAAGGGCACCAACTCTGAATATCCTCCTTCGTTGGCTCTAGCTTTGATCAAACCACCAACATATTCTACATATACTGTAAAGTTTGGTCCGAAAGCATACCCACCAAGTAGGTCTTCTGCATTAGGAGGATACTGGTCTGCTCCTGCAAAAGTTTTGGCCCTAGAATGATACTCCTTATCAAAAAGAATCGCTGCCAAGTCTCTCCTCAGGAAGTCGGCTACTCCAGTCTGGATATTGCCCAATATGATTACACTAATATCATCGTCTTTGTAATGCAAGTAGTCGGCTATATAGCCATTAATCCTACCATCATGACCAAACACGTCCCTGCCAAAAGACTTGTAAACCGAAATGCCGTAACCATAGCCATTTCCATCATCCTTGAAAAACGTATCCGTTTGCGCTTGGCTAAAAAATGTCCCTTTCTGAAGTGCGTTGATCCATTTCAATAGGTCCTGAGTCGTACTGTACAATGAACCGGAACCTTTCATCAGTTCTGAATCTACCTGCTTTGCCAACTCCAAGCCATCATATCCTTTCGGATTGTATCCCACTGCAAGGTTTTCCACTATTACACCTTGCTGATCATGCCCTGTGGCATTCATTTCTAGTGTATCAAAAATGGTTGCTTTCAGGTAGTCACCATAGTCTTTACCACTTACCTGCTCTATCAGCTGTGCCAAAACGGCATAGCCTCCATTTGAGTACTGATATTGGTTGGTCGATTCTAATTGATGACTAAGTAACAGACCTGCTAATTCACTCAGTGAGGTATTACTACATGAAAGTTGAGAGAAGTCCGGTAATGCGAAGATATCCACAACACCTGAAGTATGTGTAAGTAACTGATGAATCGTAACCTGTTTTGCATTGGGGTATTGTGGAAAATATTTTGACAATGTGTCTGTGATTTGAAGCTTTCCTGCTTCTTCCAGTTTCATTATGGCAGCAGCCGTAAACTGTTTGGAAATAGAACCAATCTTAAAGCGTGTCATCTCTTGGTTTTGTACTTGAAAGGCTACATTGGCGTCCCCATAACTTTTAGCAAAAACGACACTGTCTTTCTGTACAATCAGCACATTGCCACTGAAGTCATTGGTTTGGGTATAGGAAGAAATGTATTGGTCAATCTTGTCTGAAAGTGATTGGGAAAATAGGTTCATAGAGATCGTCAGCATAAAAGTAGCTATCCAGTACTTCATGGTATTTGCTTTAAATAGGTTGAGAAACAGTTTGTCATTAGAAAGACGGCAAGAATCTCGGATGGCTGCTTAACCAGAAAAAAATATAATCTAGGCCATCTCTTTTGAGCGGTACTTATAAACACCAAAACATCACTTAAAAAAATAAGGCACTGCCTTGATTTGCTGTAAATCAAGACAGTGCCTCATCTAGGTTTACACTAACAAGGACTACCACATCATCACTGCGGTATCTCCCGACGAGAAGTTGTAATACAACCTAATCCTTAATACATACTTCCTGTCCTTGAACAGTTTTACATTGAAATTTGCATTTAGGTCAGTGCCGCTATCATCGTCTCCAATCAGGTATTTCAACTCACCATTCACCTCCTCAAACAAGACCATAACTGTATCCGACCCTCCAAATGTCTGAAAGTTATACCGGCGGCTGGCATCTGGTGTCACGACAAAGTTTTTCTGCTCTCCTACATTAATGGATAGTTTTTGTGACTCCCAAGGCTTTAGCTCCGGAAAGCTTGGTTCCAGTGGGGGATAGAAAAATCGAACCCTTTCAATATCTTTTTCAGACAAGCCGTCCTCAGGTATCAATGGGGTATTCTGGTATTCGGATGGCTCCAATATCATCCCTGACTGAAACGGGTAATGCATAATGGAATCCTTGTCCCATACAGAGCCTTCCACTGTTTCAGGGGGAAGTTTTCTAATAATATTCCAATACGTTTTGTCTCTTGACCAAAAATTGGGCGGGCCAGCCAACTGCCTATAAACGGCTTCCTCATTCCACACAATTCCTGCATTTGCATTCTGATGTTCGTGCGGAAATCCCATCGCATGCCCGATCTCATGCAAAGCGGTATCAATCTCTCCGTCAGCGGTAAGGTCCCAACCAAAGTTCATGGTTCTTTCATTTTGACCGATATTAAGATTATCCCGTCCAACGTATGACCAGGCGCCATCATTCTGAAGAAACCCGATACGAAGTTCTGCCTCATCACGGGTATTTACTTCTCGAAACTCCAAGCCTATCCCCAAATCCTTCCACACCTTAAAAGCCTGCCTTACGATATTCTTTTGATCCTCACCACCACCCATTTCTCCATCCGTAAAAAAGTAATAATGCAGGATGGTTCCATTGACCCACTTCTTCGAAATGACACGCAAGAGTTCCGCTCTTTCCCGAGAAACTTCAGGGCCAAACACTCTTTCTGGTACTACTGGCAAGGAACATTTGATATCGATCTTTTTCTTGACCGCTTTTTTCGATTGGCGTTTATTGTCAGCACCATTGCTTGACAATTCTTTTTCAATCTTGTCTAAACGCTTCAGGATTTGCTCCTGTAACTTTTTATCACTCATTTTTTAGGGTTAATTGGGTTAAACTAATTGGGTAATTTAGAAAGCAGACCAACTATTTAGCCTACTGATAACCAAAAGAGTAACAAAGAAAAAGCCAAGCAACAATCTACTACGCCATAATACCTTCCTGTTTCACATCCATTAGTAACTATTCATAATCAGAAAACTAATAACAGTATAGATTACAACTGTCAATACGAGTAATACCATTACCCTTTTCTTTCTTTTTTCCCTAAATGGATTATCAATCACTTCTGTTTTAGCAAGTCGGTCTCCTAACCTTGCGTTACCCTTACTAGTCAAAAGTACCAACATTTCAACAGGCCATACTGCAAGAAAAAGGTTTCTTAGAAAGAGGTGCCCAATGGATGGGACCTTACGAATATCTCTATTGTCACGCACTTCAATTCCTGCAATCCACCTACCTGGACTGACCCCTCTGTAAAGGTCTTTGCACATAAACAATACTGCCCCAAGTGCTGACAGAGCAGAAAGGGCAAACTGCTCGTCTCCATAAATATCTCCAGCCAACAGTGCCTTTCCTTTCCATATCAATGCTATAATGAGCATAACAGCCGAGATCAATAAATAATCTAAAACAAAGGCTATAAACCTTTTGGTAACAGAGGCGGGGGTTATTGGATAAGTATCTTGCATAATGTGCGTCTAATTTTATCACAGAACACCTACTCTTAAGAAAAGGATTCCTGCTCTTGATCAACACGAATGTCTGGCTACATTCTTTTCATTACGGCAAGAAACGTATCTTTGCCCTCAGCTTAAAGGAGATTCACCAACTCAATAGGTTTATACAGTTACACTATAACAGGGTAGCTATTCAAAATATTAATCCCGCAATAGTTCAACAATGGAGTTTTTTAAATGCCTTCATCCGGATGTCATCGCATTTATCAATGATCACTTGAATGATGACCCGTCGCAACTAATGTTGCAGGCCAACCGCTTTCCTGAAATTCCAATGACCGAAGTGGTCATTCAGCTAACAGGTAAGCAAAAAGCTAAAGATAAATTGCCTGAATGGTACCATAATGACCAAATACTCTATCCAGTTAAACTATCTATGGAGCAGTGCTCTTCTACACTTACTGGTATGTTCAAGGCCTCACTGGTAGAAGGTGAAACAGGTGCAGACCTAACAGGTGGTTTTGGTGTAGACGCTGTATATTTTGCTGACAGGTTCAAAGACTTTTATTATATCGAGCAGCAAGAGGCTCTGACCAAAATTGCCGCCCATAACTTTAAAGTATTACAGAAAGACAATGTAGAAGTACGTTGTGAAGATGGTTTGCAGTTTGTAAAACAATTGGATGAGAAGCTCTCCTTCATTTACCTTGACCCTGCCCGTAGAGGAGACCGCAATGAAAAAGTGGTACGTATTCAGGATTGCGAACCCAATGTATTGGAGATGATGGATACCTTGTTATCGAAAGCGGATCAGGTAATGCTGAAGCTCTCTCCCATGCTGGATATCAAACAGGCTATACAGCAAATGCCTAACACCCAAAAAGTCCATGTTGTTTCTGTTCAGAATGAGTGCAAGGAGATTATCTTTATTTTAGCTAACGGAGACAAGCAACCTGTTGAGATCTGTAGTACCAACCTGTTGAAAGACGGCTCAGCCCAAACCTTTTCCTATATCCTTAATGAAGAGGAATACTTGGCTTCCAACTATGCTGAAACAAGCAAAAAGTACCTTTATGAACCCAGTACTGCCATTCTGAAAGGTGGTGGATACAAAAGTATTGGCGTTGCTTATGACTTAGAGAAGTTGCACCCCAACAGTCACCTGTACACTTCTGATAAGCTCGTGGAGGATTTTTCAGGAAGAGTATTTGAATGTGAGCAAGCTTTTGGTTTTGGCAAAAAGGAAATCAAGAAACACCTGAATATGAAACAAGCCAATATTACGGTCAGAAACTTCCCGCTGACTGTAGCGCAAATCAGAAAAAAAACGGGTATTCAGGACGGCGGAGAAATTTACTTATTTGCCACTACTGACATCAAAAACCAAAAAGTGATTCTGAAGTGCAAAAAAGTACTTAGTGATAGAGCTTGAGGTTAAACTGGGCTTCCTTTATGGAAGCCCAAAAGCGAGCTAAGCAGCTTCCCAAGATACCTTAACAGGGTTCTCTAGCATATCCAAAACAGGTGAAGTTTTCTTGACATACTCGAACAGTTCATCCAACTTTTCCTGAGGTGCATCTGCCTTTACTTTATATTTTACACGGATATTGTCATAGCCTGGTCTCTTTTGTTCAGATAGTCCCAGAAAGGCATGCAGGTCTATATCTCCTTCCAATTCAAATTCCAACGATTCGATTGCAATGCCACTTGCTGCAGCATTATAGACAAAACCAACAGTCAAGCAAGAAGCCAAAGCATGCAAGATTGCTTCCACTGCATTTGCCCCTCTGTTTTTACCTAGCAGTATGCCGGGTTCGTCACCTTCCACCACAATTGTTTCTGTCCTTGTACTGTCTTCTGTTTTGGCACCATAAAAGTTTCTGAATTCTGTTTTACAGTGTCCTCCTTCCACCCACTTTGTTTTAGACCTGAATTGAAATTTAGCCACTTCAGGATCACCTTTTACCGCTTCGATTGTTCCAATCAACTGATCTACATTAACACCGTTTTTTTCCATCTTTCTGCCTTTACTGGTTTCACAAACGTTTTGGCAACTGGCGGTTCAACACCGATGCTATCAGAAATTATCAATCCCATATCACAATTTCAATGTTATAAATCATCTAAAAATCCATCTTCTTTTGAAACTATGTTAGATGATAAATCCATCGTTCTGAATCAGATATCTCCCCTTTGTTCGTTAACATTGTACTTATTCGGGCTCGATTATTGTTAATTGAATCCCGTATCTATTAAACACTTGTTAATTATATCAATTTCATTATGACAAGAATCACTACACTTTATGTCTACTTTTTGTTAGCTACCTGCACCTTACTTTCAAGCTGCGACACTTTAGATAAGTTGACTCAATTTGAATTAAAATATACTTCAAATGTGACGATACCTGCTACTGTTCCAATAGCAAGTCCATTTGAGATTTTCACGCCTGAAATCAAATCAGACAGTGAGTCACAAATGTCTATCAACAACACTAAAAAAGATTTGGTAGAAGAGATCTACTTGAAATCAATGACCTTGACTATCAAGTCTCCTGAGGGAGAAGACTTCAGCTTCCTTGAAAGTCTGGCTGTTACTATCAGCGCTGAAGGACTTGAAGAGCAACAGATTGCTTTCAAAGACAATATTGGAGAAAACGTAAGTGATGTAATCGAAATGGAGGTTGAGAAGATCAACCTGCGTGAGTATATCCTGAAAGATGAGTTTAAACTAAAAGTAACTACAGTTACTGACGAACTGAATTCAAAATCTTACGATATCGAGATATTCACAAAGTATCATGTGAATGCTGAAATTCTAGGTATCTAGTCCATATACTTCACTACCATTTAAGCCGACAATCTAAAATTGTCGGCTTTTTTTATCTCAAGGCTCTTTTAAGGTTACTCCCCAAAAATCTATATCTTGCCCACTAACACAGGAAAAAGGCTCTCCGCTATTAGATCGATAAACTTAAACTAACTAAAATGGAACTGATTCAAACGCCTACAGCTCAAACTACTGCTGCCACAGACCTGCTATTGGGTTTGCTCTCTCTATTCTTCTCCTATTCCATTTATAAGATGAAAGCCAAGGATAAGGGTAAAGCCACTATATGGGCAGCTGCTTTTCTATTACTTTCAATAGGGGCGTTGGTAGGAAGTGTACGTGCCGGGTTTGTACTCTCGGATGCTACCAAGTTTGCTCTTAACCAACCTTTTTACCTTTCTCTCGCGTTGACGGTTGCCCTCTTTGTCATTGGTTTATTTTATGACTTGACGAATGGTCATATCACCAAAACACATGTGTTATCCATCTTAGGGATTGGTGCTTTCTTCTACATTCTGACCGTTATTTTCTCAGGAATGTTCTTTATCTTTTTAGGTTATGCTGCGGTAGCCATGCTGCTTGCCCTGTTTGCCTATTCTGTCTTTGCCGTTAGCGGAAAAGTAAAAGGGGCATCAATGGTTGCATCAGGTATTTTACTCACCCTGACTGCCTTTGCCATCCAAGCTTCAAAAGCCATTTCTTTTCACCTTATCTGGGACTTTGACCACAACGGAACTTTCCACCTCGTACAGATATTGGGTACTACCTGTATATTTATAGGCATCAGTATCTCATTACAAAAGACGGACAATACAAAAACAATCGCCTGATATTAATACTCAGGACGAAGACAAAGAGGGTACTGCATGCAGTACCCTCTTTTTTTTATATTTCTGATTAATCTCATTGACCTATCTCTTACTTAAATTTTTTTAGCTGAATACTTGTTTCTCCAATATTAGTATCATCAAAACCACTCAATATTATGCTTTCCAAATCACAGATTCATAATGCTTTTATGCGAGTAAAGACAGGTGATAAATTCTGTATGTTTCTTGCAGAATTGAACAAGTTAGGTGTTACCAAATGGGATTTCCATACAACTGATGGAGCTAATATTTATTACGGCGAAAATGACTATGTCATGGAAATGGAACCTATCTATGAGGAAGTTGATGTGGCCGAGTCTCCGTCACTGGACTTACTTCAAAAAGTACTACAGGAACATAAGGATGGCTTGACAGACTTTCATTCATTCTGTGAAAATACAGCTTCGGCAGGTGTTTCCAAGTGGGTTGTCGACCTACAGGAGATGGTAATCATTTACTTTGACAAAAATAACAACATGATGCTTGCAGAGCCTATTACTGACATTAGTCACAGCTATGACTAATACCCACAAATAGTTGAATATGAGATATATCATATGCTAAAATTTGGCAAAAACTTATATTCAAAAAAACCTTCAACTCATCTACTATGAAATACCTACTTCTCTTTATTTTCTGTTGCTGCTTTCAGCTAAAATCTTTTGCTCAGATTGATGAAGTTAAAATGATCCAAACCCTTTATGGGATGGAAAAAAAAGCCATTGTTGAGGAATTTATGAACTTATCCGAACCTGATGCTTCTGTGTTTTGGGATATTTATGCCTCATACGAAGCCGAACGGAGGGAGAATGGCCGGAGAGTACTTGAAACACTAAATGAGTATACTCAGAATTACAATGTGATGGATGACGCTAAAGCTGATAAGTTTATACAAGACGTATATGCCATTGACAATGTAAGCGATAAAATTTCCAAAAAGTATTACAAAAAAGTAAAGAAAGCCTTGGGTGCTCAAACGGCAGCCAAGTTTACACAAATAGAATCTTATATTAAAACAGCTGTCAGGCTGGAGGTGATGGAAAACCTACCTTTTATTGATGAGCTTACTGAAGATTAATGTGACGTCCTGAAATAGCGTTACAGATTTACAATGATACAACTTTATATGGATCCCACTAGCTCAAGTGCTGGTGGGTTTTCTTTTTTATAGGTCTTAATCTTTATCTCTCTTTGCAGGTGCATGTATTCTGGCGTTTTCATCCTGCAGGATAAATGGGGTCTTTCCGTGTTGTAGATGTCTATACTCTGCTTGATTATTTTCTTCATAAGTTGGATATCATTGATTTGGATTCCTCTTATAAACTCCTGCTTAAGGATGCCATTTACGCGTTCAGCTACTGCATTTTGATAAGGATCATACTTCTCAGTCATGCTACAGGTTACCTGTGCGTCGTCCAGCATTTCTTGATAATCATCACAACAATATTGTAACCCTCTATCGGAGTGATGGATCAAGGCTTCTGCAGGGTATTCCCGTTGCTGGAGTCCCCTTTTCAATGCCCGGATAGCCCCTTGTGCATTTAAGCTGTTGGATACATCATAGCCAACAACCTTTTTGGAATAAGCATCCGTGACCAAAGCCAGGTACATCGGGTTTTGCCTTGTGCCTATGTAGGTGATATCAGCCACCCAAAGCTGCTCTGGGCGCTTTACCTCCAAGTGTTGCGTCAGGTTCTTGTGCTTACGGAAACGGTGATGTGAGTTGGTGGTCACGTGATATCTTCTGCGAGGCTTTATCAGCATATGGTTAGCCCTGAGGATATCGAAAAGCCAATCTCTTCCTACATCAAGAGTCCTTAACTCCTGTTCCAAGATGGTGTACAGTTTGCGCACACCCAAGCGAGGCTGTCGCATGCGTACCTGCGTCACTAGCTCCAATACCTTCACCGTTAGGGCTTCCCGCTTCTTTTGCTCCTGCTTACATCTGTAATAAAACTGCCTGTTTACCCCGAGTAACTCACAACATTCAACCTTGCTCCAACCGTGTTCAATGTTGCTGCCCTCGATTACTCGGGGGATATATTTTTTCGCACCGGGATGTTATATTCTTTCTCTGCCATCTCCAGCATCATATCAAAGAGAATGATCTTCTTGTCAGCTCGTTCTACCTGCTTCTCTAGGGTTTGCTTCTGACGTTCCAGCAGCTTGACTTTTTGCTCCAGCTCCAATATTCTTTGCTCAGGGGTTTTCGACATTTTTAAGGGGTGTTTGTTGGACCAGTCCAAGTTACCAAATTTTCGCAACCAGTCACGAACAGTAGATTTGGCTTGAATACCATATTTGTCACAAGCGCCCTGTACTGAGAGCTTGCCTTCTTCCAATTCAGCGACCACTTGAAGCTTGAAGGACATTGTATAATCCTTCTGAGTTCGCTTTATATAAACCTGATTTACTTGCTTCTCTTCCATGACGTTACAGTTTTGGTGTAACGCTATGCTAAGACGGGACATAAGATTATAAAAAAACCTTCTACAATGGATATGTAGAAGGTTTTTATACCTTATCAGGCCTGTTCTAGTACTACCTTGTTCAAGATTTCTGATACCTCTTTGGCCCTTGTCCAAACCAGAAAATGGCTTCCTCCCTTAATCAAATAGTCATCAGGCTGATTGTAGATCGGTATCAGCTTATCCCGATCCCCATGAATCTTAATAATATTGGGTAAACGTTCGTCGTGTTTCCAGTTTACCACACTATCAATACCCCACCAAATAAAATCAGGGTGCATATCCTTGATCATCTGCCTAAACATTTCTACCCCTTCCCTCAAATATCCACTCTTCACATTATTCGGAACCCCCATCAATCGCTCCGTAAATCTTCCAGGGCGGGTAAACATTCCTTTTGGCACCACTTTATTTAACCTTAATTTGGTGACAATAGGTAACCAAGCCATCAACTCATTCTTATGGGAGGCACTGGCAATTAGTATATTCAATGGATTATTAATAATCTTTGAAATTTCGCTTGCCAACATACCGCCAAATGACGTTCCGACAATAATCGCATTTTCCCTCATCCCATACTTTTCAACCAAACGTTGTGCATATGATTGCATAGTATCCCTTTTCTCCGGCACCAACCAATCCACATACACGATACGCTCCTCAAAATCGAGCTTGAGTCTGCTATATGTACGTCGATCAGTACCAAGTCCGCTTATAAAGAAGATGTTTTTTTGCATAAAGAGAGGAGCTAAATAATCAAATATACAAGTGATTGACCCTGTCAGAAAATCGAAATATCATAGGTATTTTTATCTACTTTCTTGACCTTGTTTGGTGCTATGGCACTCACTATATAAGTAATAAAATTCTGATGACCATCCAGTAGTTGTAAACGAACGACTCTAAAACCTAAGTATGCCCGAATTGGCACTTCAAATGAGGGAAGGTGTTGAGAAAACAACCTTACTTTCAGTTTAAGCTTATCACCCTTAATAGAGGCTACTTTAAGCTCTTTTACCTTGTCCCCTTTAACTTGCCTCTTTAGAATCTTAACCAGAAATCGGGTAGGAATTCTTTCAAAATTGATTTTCAACATAGGTTTCAGTTTCAGTGAATGCTACATTTTTAAAAGCTCTATAGTCATCCACCACTTTGCCGAGCTGTGCTATCGCCAATGATACAATTCCGATATCATCCAACCAACCAACTATTGGCGCAAAATCTGGAACTGCATCTACAGGTGCCACTACATAGATAATGGCAGCAGTAATAATCGCAATTGCCCATTTGTCGAGCTTGAAACTTCCATCCCAACTGTCCTTGACCATATTAAGCAATAACCTGAAGTTCTCTTTCTGTTCTCCAAGCTTGCCCAGTTTCTCTTTCGCCACAGCTACATCTGCATTACTCAATTTCTTTCGCTTGTAACTATCGTATTTCTTCTCCGCTTTATTTCTGTTCAAAAATTTCATACAGTTTGATTAATTGCGTCGTTTAAGACGAGATTATTTGACAACAGGTTTCCCTAATCAACATTTATTAGGTTTAAAATCCAAAAACCTCCTGTAAAATAAGGTATTAGACAGTTGAATAAAGAAAAGCAGCAGACCTGTTTAACCAAGACTGCTGCTCTATAATGACCGAAAATGCTTCTTCTTATCTAGTTCAGCTTATAATTAAGACTCGCTCCAATACTGGTTATATAATAGCCTAAAGCATCAGAGTTGGGGACAAACGAGACCAGAAAGGCATCCATTTCCAAATACGTTTTCAAGTATAGTTTTCCCATATCTACTTTAATGCCTGGTGCTACAGACATAGATATAAAAGGCATTTCTTCTCCTATTTCATTATAATTGATTCCCCCTGAAAATATAAAATGAACACCTTTTTGAGGTGGAATATATCCATAAGTCACGGGAATCTTGAACCTACTTTTTTGGACTCCTTCTCCTTGATTACTTGTACTTACTTCTTGATAGTAACCAATCCCGAAGTAAGACTTTTCACTAAATTCAGGATTATTGATATGAATGATTGCCCCTACAAATGGACTAGGGTTCTCTCCTTCTACATCCAGCTTTTTAGAAAACCATCTGGTATCTGCTCCCACTTCAAGAATGTACAAGAGTTTATTTTTCTTTCTGTAAACCAAACACTCTTGTTCTGGACAAGCAATTCCATGATAAGTTGTACCAAACTTGATGACTTTCCTGTAATCGGGCTTATTCATCTGGTTGATGCTTTCCTGCATTTCAGGAACATCCACTGTCAGGCTTTTTAACAAGTAAGTATAAGGTTTACTTACCTTTTCATATTGCTTACCATTCACTGTAACGGTTTGCTTCTCATAAACCAGTTTTTGCAGCTCTGTAGTGTCATTAGCTACATAATACTGATTTACTCTTCCTTCATTTTGTAACAAGTAGAAGTCAAGCTCCCCATCAATCAAATATTCAAAAAAGTAAGCTTTTCTAGCTCCTTCTTCCTGAATGACTTTTGAGATATAAAATTTTCCTTTCTCGAATCGGTATCCATAAATCTCTTCAGGTTTATAGCTAACTACTGTATCGGTTCCTCTTTCTTTAAAGTTACAAAGAATAGAATTTTTGTAATAATTAGCATCTTCAATTTGACCGTACAGGGTATCTGTTTCATTGACAAGTATATGCCCATCTTTAAAGTTTTTTTGTGCGATTGTGGGTTGAATAAAAAATGCACATAACACCAGAAATAAAAATAATATCCTAGACATAAATCTGATTAGTAGTTCAAAATAGCAAAGATATCGGCTAAACATAGGAATACTATATCGCTTATAAAAAAAGCAGTAACCATTTGAAATGGCTACTGCTTTCTATTTCTACCCTAAGAAGGGCTATTGTTATGCTTTCACATCCAATTTGATGGAAAGGTCTTTCAGTTGATCATTGTCAATCACTGAAGGAGAATCGATCATCATATCCCTTCCTGATGTATTTTTAGGGAAGGCAATAAAGTCACGGATAGAGTCTACGCCACCAAACAGCGCACACAGACGGTCAAAGCCGAATGCTACACCACCGTGAGGAGGTGCACCATATTGGAATGCATCCATCAGGAAGCCAAACTGTTTCTGTGCTTCCTCTTTTGAGAAACCAAGTGCATCAAACATTTGAGACTGCTCCTCCTTATCGTGAATACGGATAGAACCACCGCCTACTTCTACACCATTGATCACCATATCATAAGCATTGGCTCTTGCTTCAGCTGGTGCTGATACCAACTTATCACGGTCCTCAGCTACACATGAGGTGAATGGGTGGTGCATTGCGTGATAGTGTCCTGTTTCTTCGTCTTTTTCCAACAATGGGAAGTTCAATACCCACAATGGTGAGAATTTGTTTCTATCTCTCAAGCCAAGACGAGAACCCATTTCCAAACGCAGTTCGCTCATCGCTTTGCGTGTGTGATCCAAATCACCTGACAGTACCAACAGCAAGTCTCCAGCTTTAGCGCCACACTTATCAGCCCATTCTTTCAGGTCCTCTTGGCTGTAGAACTTATCAACAGATGATTTGAATGAACCATCCTCATTGCATTTAACGTAAACCAGACCTTTAGCACCAATCTGAGGGCGTTTTACCCAATCAGTCAGACCATCAAGTTCCTTACGTGTGTAACTAACACAGCCTTCAGCACAAATTGCCAATACGATTTCTGCACTGTCAAACACGTTAAAGCCTTTGTTTTGCGCAACATCATTCAGCTCTACAAACTTCATTTCGAAGCGTGTATCAGGCTTATCATTACCATAGTATTTCATGGCATCTGCATACTCCATACGAGGGAAGTCTGGCAAATCAACACCACGTACTGTCTTGAAAAGGTGTTTTGTCAATCCTTCAAATGTCTGAAGGATATCCTCACGCTCTACAAAAGACATCTCGCAGTCAATCTGAGTAAACTCAGGCTGGCGGTCTGCTCTCAAGTCCTCATCACGGAAACACTTTACAATTTGGAAGTAACGGTCCATACCCGCCACCATCAGCAACTGCTTAAATGTTTGTGGTGACTGTGGCAATGCATAGAACTGTCCTGGGTTCATGCGTGATGGCACCAAGAAGTCACGAGCACCTTCTGGTGTAGATTTGATCAACACCGGTGTTTCCACTTCCACAAATTGAAGGTCACTCAGGTAGTTACGGATTTCTCTGGCAACCTGTGCTCTCAGTTCCAATTTCTGACGTACAGGGTTACGACGGATATCCAAGTAACGGTATTTCATACGAAGGTCATCACCTCCGTCTGTTTCGTCTTCGATCTTAAATGGAGGTGTTTGTGCACCATTCAGGATTGAAAGTGCTGTCAGCTTCACTTCTACATCACCTGTTGGTATGTTAGGGTTTTTAGAAGTACGTTCTACTACCTTACCAGTCGCCTTGATCACAAATTCACGACCCAGTTCTCTTGCTGTTTCAAGTAGTGACGCATCTGTATCCCCTTCCAACATCAGCTGTGTGATGCCGTAACGGTCTCTTACGTCAATCCAGATCAGTCCACCTTTATCACGGATTGTCTGTACCCATCCGCTTAGCGTAACTTCCTGTCCGATATGCTCACCGCGTAGTTCTCCGCAAGTATGAGTTCTTAGCATTATGATATATAGTTTAGAATTGTGTATTCGATTTAACTTACCTTTTTGCAAAGGTAAAATATGCTTAAAGCAGAGGCTAAAATCCAAGCCGCGTAAATTTAAATATTTTCGGGATAGATTATGGGTTACGTTCATTTAAAAAGCTCAAAAGGGTAGGTAATTACATTGAAAATCACCTACCCTTTTGTTTTGGTATTATTGTTTCTGCTCAAACAACCTTTTCAGTTACATTTTGTGTGCTTTTTTGGAAATGCTTGCCATAGCTTAACTTACGCCATACCCATTCCAATGGTCCCTGCCCTACCTTCAATTCCCAGAAATAATTAAAGGTCAGCAGCATCAAAGTGAACAACAGGCAATAAAGCTGTATCTGCAAAGGTGTTAGCAGGTTATATTGGGCAAAACCAAAAGCGTAAAAGAGGATACTTGATAAAATACTCTCTCCGATATAAGTCGTTAGTGACATTTTTCCCAACACTTGAAAAGGCTTCCATATTTTACTCTTTATTGTAACCACGACAAGCGAAACGAACAATAATGTGGTAATATACTGATCCCATTGCATCCACACTTTGAATGTAATGGTGGTTTTGAAATAGGTAAACAGCTCTATTGGCAAGTGATTCACGATGGATAGCATTACCTTCAAAAACAAAGTGATACCCAATAACAAATTGTAACGTCCTACATTACTGAGCGACTGTAAGAAATTGGCTTGACCTAAGTACAATCCCATTATATAGCAGGCAACTACAGGTGGAAAATAGAAACTCAATACCCAAGGGTTTTTCCAAATATGTTGGTACTGCTCAATACGGTAAAGACATTGGTCTATAAAGTTTCCTTGCTGAAACAATTGTACCATTTCCTCAACCGTAAGTGTCATCCCTTTATAGCTACTTGCTGCTCCTACAATTTCAAAGTGACGCAAAACCATTAATGCTGACGGATACAAGGCTAACAGTATTGCTATTCCCAACAACACCTTTTTATTGAAGCGTAACAACAGTACTCCAACTAATCCAAACAGTGCGTAATCAAGTAGTATATCCCCTCCTAATAACAATACGATGTGTAAAATGCCAAAAAGTGCCAACACCAGATTTCGCTTTATCAATAGCCAGCTACTTTGCCATTTATTCCATTGCATACTCATCCCTAACCCAAACAGCAAGGCAAAAACCGTTGCCGTTCTACCACCAAATAACTCTACCCGCACGAAATTAATGACATCATTATACCAGTTTGGACCTCCTCCATAAAGCTCACCAAAACGGGCTGAAGGAAATGAAAACCATACAATATTCACAATGAAAATTCCCCAAAGAGCTAATCCTCTGAGTGCATCTAAGTGGGGGTACCTTTTGTCTGCCTGCATGCTTTAAAAGTTTAGTTCTAATTATTAGTTGAAAAAATGTTTATATGTTATTTACAACAAACAAAAATATGTCAATAATGTGATTAGCAAAATAATTCCTGAAAAGAGACTGAAGATAAAGGTTAATATATCAGGCTTGTTACGTCAATCTGGTATTTGTTGGTCTTAGTCGCTGAGCCACCTTCTCCCGATAGCTTCTACCGATCGGCAGTTCTATATCCAAGATATCAATATGGTCTGCATTAAAGGCCTGTATCTTGTTAACAGCAATGATAAAAGACCGATGAATTCGCATAAAGTCCTGTTCCGGTAAATTATCCTCAAAATGACTGATCTGATGCTTGGTCACAATCACTTTATTATTGGTGTGTATTTTTACATAGTCCTTGAGACTCTCGATGTACACAATGTCTTTCAGCAACAGCTTTTGGGTTTTCTTATCCGCTTTGACATAGATAAAAGGTAAAGGTTGCTGTTCCACAATTCGATTGCTAATTTCATGCTGCAATGACTGATAGTACTTGTTCATAGCCTGCATAAATCGTGTAATGGGAATGGGTTTTACCAAGTAATCCAAAACATTAAGTTCAAAAGCATCCACAGCAAAATCACGGTATGCTGTCGTGATAATAATTTGTGGACGCTTGACTGCAGTTATCAACAGTGTTCTTAAAAAATCAATCCCAGAAACCTCTGGCATGTTGATATCCAAAAACAATAAATCTACCTCTTCAGTATGTAGCTTTTCGCTTGCTTTGATGGCATCAGTACAAACACCTAACAATACTACATTCGGTAGTTTGGAAAGGTAATTTTCAATTACTTCTGCTGCCAAAGGTTCATCCTCTACTATAAGGCATTTTGTTTTCAAATTCATAAGTGACTTGTTGTTCGTTTTTGTCAGCTAGGTATAAAGTCTATCTTTAACGTTACCGAAAATGATTCTGCCTTATCTTCTATTTTCAGTTGATGCCTATCTGCATATATCAATGAAAGATGGCGTTTTACATTCTGTAATCCTAGTCCGTTTCGGTGTTTGGCAGGCTCTAACCTTTTACTATTTTCCAACATCATGGTCAATTGCCTATTATTCACCTCTAGATCAAAATGCACCCATGCCTCATCCAACTTATTGCCTACACCATGTTTAAAACTGTTTTCCAGAAAAGTCAGCAACACCAATGGCGCTATCTTTTTACCTGTTGTTATACCGGCAATATTAAATTGGACTTCAACTCTGTCTCCATACCTTAGCTTCTCCAAAGCAATAAAATTCTCTAACTGCTCTATCTCCTGATCCAAAGAAACCTGCTGCTGTTTGGCACACTCAAACAACATATAATCCAGCAATGAAGACAACTTCATCACTACTTCAGGCGCTGCATCCGACTTTTTGAGTGTAAGGGCATACAGGTTATTCAATGTATTGAATAGAAAGTGAGGGTGGATCTGACTCTTGATCAGCTGAAGTTCTGTTTCTGTCTGTTGTTGCTTTAATAGCAAATTACTTTTTTCACTCTTGATCCAGTATCTGAGTAACCTTATAGCCATTGCCGCAAACACCACCATCAATAAGCTTACACCTAAAAGCTTAAAGTTATATACTTCCTGTGGCAATACATCCGTTTTCAGTTCCTGATCAGCATTATAATAAACAAATAGCCCTAGTGTTACGATCGTAAAAAGAAAAGAAACTGAGATTACAGTGTAGACAAAAAATAATAGAAATCTTTTGTAATGCCCTTGCAAAAGGTAGCGAGGTATGAGCAGGTAATTGGTAAAATATGCTGTTCCGATAGTAAGTGGAAGATAAAAGACAATAAACTGACGAAGCTTATCAGCTTGATCTTCACCTGAAAAAAACAGTCCCAAATAAAACAGCAGGACTATTGCCCAAAATACAATATGTGCAATGATACGGTTATACCGGTTCCAATATGCGCTGATACTAATCTCCATAAATTCAAAGATCACACTTTCGTTTAAAAAATGCTGCCACAGTAGATAAAGGTCCACTTATCTACTGCTTTTTACATGATTTGATCGACCAATAGCAGATTCAAAACTTCTTAGCCTCTCTTTTTTGCGTATTTCACTACGCTCATCAACCTGTAATCATTCATTTATCGGTTACCTGTCAAATCCTCCTATAATTATGTCGTTCGTCTACTTTTCAAGCATCCAGTACAGAAACTAGCTACATTGGTACCATAGTTTGGAACATAAAATCTGTCTGGCCGGACATTACCAAATCCAAAATTTATTTTAACTAAAAACCTTTTCAGACATGATTTCAAAATTTATAGAATTCCTGATCACGGGCGGTATGGAGTTTATGGGAACGCTTTCTTTACTAGCCTTAATTAATATAGCAATCACAACTTTTAAAACTTATCAACTCTTTTTCAAAAAGGTCAATTCAGATAAGTTATTTAAGTTACACAAAGGACTGGATGCTATCATCTTTATTGGTAGTTCATGTTTTTTTATCGGAATACTTGGTCAAATGATAGGCTTATGGGCTGCATTTGAAGCAATTGAAGCTGCAGGTGGAGTCTCTATGGGGCTGCTAGCTGGAGGGCTTAAAGTATCTATGCATACCACTTTATATGGCTCCGCAATATTTCTAGTGTCAAGTGTCGCTTGGTTTGTACTTCGCAGTCAATACAAGAAGTATGAAATCAAGGCTACAGAGCAAATGATGAACAAATTGAACAGCCTGTAGGTTTACTATTCAACAGGGGGAAACTATCTTTTCCTCCTGTTGATATCATCACATTGCTGCCAACCTACGATTATGAAGCTGCTATATGTACTTCTTTTTACACTGTTATTGGTCTCTGCTTCCTGTAACGATGACGACAGTTCCGTTATACCACCATCTATTCTAGGAGAAAATCCGCCAGTAAATGTACGCTACCTTGCTTTGGGCGATTCTTACACCATAGGTGAAGGCGTTACAGAGAAAAACCGTTGGCCTGCACTATTGGCTGAAAGGTTGAGGGATGACAATATTCAAGTATCCAAGTTACAGTATGTAGCCCAATCAGGCTGGACAACATCACAGCTGATTGAAGCTTTAGGAAGTGCAGATCTTACAAATGGTTATGAACTTGTTTCGATCCTAATTGGTGTAAACAATCAGTTCAGGCAACAAAATATGGAGGCATTCAAGGCTGAGTTAGGCTTTCTGATTGACTTCTCTATCACCTTGGTAGCCAATGATAGCTCAAGAGTATTGTTACTTTCCATACCCGACTACAGTGTTACTCCTTATGCCCAAGCCATCTATGGCAATACAGAAAGAATTGCTGAAGAAATAACAGTCTTCAATCGAGCAATTAAAGAATTGGCAGCTGAAAAAAACATCCCATACATCAACATTACCGACTTATCCCGTTTTGCTAAAAACGATTCTTCTTACCTCGCTGAGGATCAACTCCACTTATCTGCTAAGATGTATGCCCTTTGGGCAGGAAGGGTTGAACACACTGTATTAAGTCTTTTTAAGAATTCATCACCTTAGATTTTCACATATTCTACCGATATTATGTAGTCAACATTCCACACTGACCTATCTATTTCCACACAAATCCCCCTTTAACACTCTTTAATCCAGCAATTTTTCTTTTGGCATAGTTCTCTCAATTATGCTATTAAATTCAATACAATCATTCACAATTGTAAAATCAAAACTCTGAAAACTATGAACTCACTAAAAAAAGCCTTTCTGTTTCCTTGTCTGATTGCTTCAGTTGGTTTCTTAGCTACATCATGTGACAACTCTAAGCAAAACAACCAAACCACTATGGAAGAAAAAACTAGAGGTGTGCAGCAAGACTTGGAAGAAGAGTACAACGATGTTAAAGAAGACTTTAATTCAGCAAAAGAAAAGATGACTAATGACCTGAAAGACATTCAGGCAGATATAGATAAGAAAATCCAAGAAATTGATGCTGAAATGGCTGATGCCTCTGACGAGTCAAAAGCAAAACTGGAAGAATCAAAAGAAGCTTTAACCAAAGAAAAAAATAAAGTGGATGAAGCGCTGCAAAACCTGAGCAATTCAACTGAAGAAACTTGGGGAGATGTAAAGCGTAACACTGAAAACGTAATGAGTGATGTTGAAAGCTCTTACGAGAAAACAGTAAATGACGTTAAAGACTTCTTCAAAGACTAATAGTCAATAAGTATGAGGAAAAGAGACTGCTTTAAGGGGTAGTCTCTTTTTTTATGCCCTTCAATCGATTCTTTTATCAATTGTAGTAAAATGTCTTTGTGCGGTTGATAACTCAGCTTCTGCTGTAATTATTTCTTTTTCTACATGCTGTAGTTGTACCTTCAATGAACTCAGCTTTCCTTCAGAAGTAATAACAGTCTGCTCTGCATCAAAAACCTCTTCTCTTTTGCCTGATTTCTTTACAACCTTGTTGCTTTTTTTGATGAGCTTCTCATTTTCCTTGATTTCCTTCTCGATTTTTTTCGCCCTTTTATTCAGTAGTTTTAGCCTGTCTTCTTTCTCCTCTATCTGGTTTTTGTAGTAGTTTTTATAATGATATCGGATAAACTCTTTAACCGCCTGTTGCATAGAAGACATTGCCTCAGGGAAATCGGTAGAGTTAAGTGATACATCATACCCTAATTGGTAAGCAAAAGCGGCATCTGCTGTTCCGGGGATCACTCCAGGTGTTACATTTACCCATACATCACCTTTCTTGTCTGTAATGCCCTTCATCTTGATTTCTTTTGCAATAAGCACGCTTTTCTTCTCCTTTAGGCGAATACCATACTCCTGCTTTGCAAAACGCTTGATATCACCTTTTGCTTGATCGATATCAGACTCAATAGTTGTCACCCATGCTGACATTCTGTTACCTTTTATGGTTATCTCTTTTTCCTCCAGTGCCACCATTTGCTGAGACAAAGCTACTTCTGAAATAAAACAAGAAAGCACGACAATTAAACTTAAAGGGATGATTCTACTCATAGCTGTAGTAATTGTATAGTTAGGGTTAGTAGGTATATAAAGTAATCAATACCGGAAGGATATGTTAATTGTTACTGTTAAAGCATCTGAAGGAAAAGGTAAAAAAAAAGACCTTCAAGAAATTCCTTGAAGGCCTTGTGCGGATGGAGGGACTCGAACCCCCATGCCTCGCGGCGCTAGATCCTAAGTCTAGTGCGTCTACCAATTTCGCCACATCCGCGTCTCAGTTTCAGTCAACTTTGTGTTGTTGTTGTCCCTGATTGTGATACAAAAGTAGTATGAATTTTAGCAAATGCAATACCTCTAACATAATAAAATTGCACTATTCTTTTATTAAACTGATTTTCAGCAAGAAAAAATTCAAACTTTTTTTCTCTTCAGTTTATTTACCTGAATATTTCTCCCAGCGCTCTGAGTTAAAAAACTCAGGGTAGTCTTCTGCTGCAAATACTTTTGATGGTGTTGTCTCCATACTACTCGCTAATGTTTCTAGCTGGACAAGAAATTCACTGTACTTTTTTCGAATATAGTAGCAGTCCATCAGTAAAAGTCGTGCTTCTATCATTTCCTCCTTGCGCTGTATGATATCTTCACACATCTTCTCCCCTTTCTTGACTTTCCCCTCTTTCACTAATAACTCCGCTTTCTTGTAATCAAGGTAAATATCCCCGCCAATCAGTACATCCAAAAACTCATATTGCTTAAGCGCTTTGTGTGTTCTTCGTTCCTGTGTATAGATATCCGCTAAAACAAGTGTCAAGCCTGGACTTTGTGGATGCTTTACCAAATAACGGTTGATTAAGGCATCTTTACTTGAATCCTTGACAGCAAAAGCTGCTATAAGAGCAGAAATAAGCAATGCCTCTTTATCTTGATATACTGAAGGCAAACGCTTATAGTATTTCATGGTTTCTGAGAAATCTCCTTGCTGATTCATAATGAACACACTATCGATCAGCAATTGGTTTTCCCCTGCATTTCTGTTCTTAAGAGGAAGGTCAGACTCCATCACTAATACTGAAGAGATCGTCTCTGACAACCACAACCCAGCATCATAGGTATAGATATCCTCAATCTTATAAGAGTCTCCTATCTGACTGAGGTAAATTTCATGGTAGTTTAACCAGCCATCCTCACCTACATGTCTGAATAATAATGATTTTCGTACTGATGATTTTTCCAATATCCGTACAAACTCATAAATCCCATCAGTTCCTATCGACTGCAATACGATGTCTCCAATATTTAACTGCTGCTGTAATTCGCCTTTTAAGGACGAAGCTTCTACAGGGGTAATATTGAATGGTGCAAATACTTTTTTAGTAAAAGCATCATAGTCTATATTCTGTGTAAAAAAAGTAGGGTCACGGTGATAGAGTGAACTGTCAATCGTTAAAGCAAAATCTAAACAAGGGTCTTTCTTTGCTTGTGCATGAACCGCATTCACCATGCACCATAAAGTAATGATGCAAAAATTCACTCTCATAAAATATGTCATAGCCAAAGCAGAATTAGGAATTTCATCAACTAGGTTTCATAGTATTTTTCACAGTCTAATCTCTGTCACAGAAGTTATGCCGAAAAATCTAATTTGTGATAAATGTATGAAGACTTATTGTGTTTAAAAAGGATTATTTATAACTACTACTCAATGTGTTTCAATTAGATACATCTAAATCAATAGATATGTCATTACCTAAATATAAATTGACATTCCTTAAAGGTTATGAAATAGAAAAGCACTTTATGGAGAAATGACTTCACCAACAAAGTGCTTACATATAACATTCATAATACAACCAATGCTGTTATCTCATCACGACAGGACCTTGTTGATTAATCTTAGATACATACAACGAAGTTTCAACACCAACAGCAGCAAATGCATGTTGTTTAGCAACTCCCACTTGCTTTGCAATATCCTCTCCTTTACACAACGAGAAAATAGATGGACCAGAACCAGAGATCGATGTTCCTAATGCCCCTGCTGACAATGCTGCATCCTTTACCTGCTGATATCCTGGGATCAATATCGACCTGATAGGCTCTACAATTACGTCATGGATTGAACGCCCGATCAATTCATAATCTTCTTGTAACAATCCTGCCACGAGTCCCGCTACATTCCCCCACTGTACGATAGCATTCTTCATTGGGATCTCTTTTCTGAGAATTTCCCTAGCATCTTTGGTAGGCACCTCAATATTAGGGTGAATAATAGCACAATACAGGTCATCTGGCGTATTCAGACGAATTACATCTAAAGGTTCATAACTCCTGATAAGTACAAAGCCTCCATAAAGTGCAGGAGCTACATTGTCAGCGTGTGCGGCTCCGCAAGCAATTCGTTCTCCTTCCATAGCAAAAGGCAAGAGTTCCTCCCTTGTCAATGGGTTTCCTAACAACTCATTAACCGCCACAACACCTGCTACTGTACTGGCAGCGCTGGATCCTAGCCCACTGCCAAAAGGCATTTTCTTATGCAAGGAGATCTCAATACCCAAATCAGGTTTCCCTATGTGCTCAAGATACTTCAGGACAGAAATACTTACCGTGTTTTTTGCAGGGTCAAAAGGCAACCTACCTTCATCACCTGTTATTTCCACGATCTCCACCCCTGGTGTATCTTTTCGTTTCATGACGACTTCATCACCGGGTTTTTCTACAGCAAAACCTAATATATCAAACCCACAAGCAACATTTGCTACAGTTGCGGGGGCAAAGACTTTTACACTCATATTCAAAAAGTAGGATGATCAATTTAAAAGGTAAAGCACTTAACGTAAAAGCCAAACAGACTTTGCATCAAGATACAAAGTCTGTTTGAACTTAAACGACTATTCATGACTTGTATCAGGCATTGGTCAAGTAATTCCCGATCGTAATAATTTCAGCAAACACGCCAGCTGCTGTTACTTCAGCTCCAGCTCCAGGGCCTTTGATTACCAATGGTTCATTCAGGTATCGTTTTGTAGTAAAAACGACCATGTTATCACTCCCTGACAAATGGTAAAAAGGGTGGCTTTCATCTACAGCTTTTAAGACTACTCGCGCTTCTCCATTTTCAAGCGCAGCCACAAACCGAAGAACTTTGCCTTCCTCATTAGCTTCAGTCATTCGCTTTTCAAAAAGGTGTTCATGCTTCTGAAGCTGCTCAAAAAACTCATCTACTGAAGCGGCATTTAAGCATGCCTCAGGCAAGATATTCTCTACTTTTACATCTTCAGGTTCTAATTTGAACCCAGCCTCTCTAGCTAGAATCAATATTTTCCTAGCCACATCCATCCCACTCAAGTCATCTCTAGGGTCAGGCTCAGTAAAGCCTTTTTCCTTTGCATTCTTTACTATATCTGTAAAACTCTTACCCAACGTAAATGAGTTGAAGATATAGGACAGTGTACCTGACAGAATTCCTTCTATTTTATAAACCTTATCTCCGCTATGTTTCAGGTCATTCAATGGGGAGATTACAGGCAAACCTGCTCCCACATTGGTCTCGTACATAAACTTAACCTTTCTTCTAGCAGAGATGTCTTGTATCGCTTTGTAATCATTGTAAGTACCCGAATTACACAGTTTGTTTGGTGTACAGATTGAAATACTCGCATCCAAAATAGAGGCATATTCTTTTACACCATCCATACCAGGCGTACAGTCTACAAATACACTGTTCGCAAGGTTCATCTGCTTCATTCTGGCTATATAGGAAGGTGTATTAGAAGGTACACCTACCGACAGGATATCTTCTTTTGACAATTCCAGATTGATGCCTTTTTCATCCAAAAGCATTTTCTGCGAATTAGCAACTCCAATTACCTTAATATTCAGTCCTTGTTCTTGAGCCAAATACTCCTGCTGCTCCTTAATCTGACGTAATAATGTACCTCCAATAAGTCCCCAGCCAAGTACAAAAACATTGAGTGTTACTTTATCAGAAAGAAAGAAAGCCTCATGCAGTGCATTTATCGTTTTAGCCAAGTGACGCTGCTCAATCACCGTTGAGATATTCAATTCTGAAGAGCCTTGTGCTATAGCCGCTATGTTTACACCATTTTTCCCCATTGCCGCAAACATGTTTGCAGCAATTCCTGGTGTATGTTTCATATTCTCACCAATGATCGCCACCACTGATAAGCCTGTCTCTATTTCTATCGAATCAACTTTACCTGCATTGATTTCAATTGAGAATGCTTCATCTATTGCCTCTTTAGCTTTTACAGCTACCTCAGGCGCTACAGCAAAGGTAATTGAGTGCTCTGAAGATGCCTGTGTTATCAAAATCACAGAAATATCCTCTTGAGCCAAAGTAGAGAACAATCGAGCAGAAACCCCTGAGACACCTATCATACCGCTACCTTTCAACGTTAGCAGGGCTATATCTTTAATAGATGAAATACCTTTGACTGGCAACTCATCGTGACCACTCTCCTCAGAGATAAACGTTCCTTCAAAAGAAGGATTAAACGTATTTCTGATAACCAATGGAATCTTCTTCTTAAATGCAGGTTGAAGTGTTGGTGGGTAAATCACTTTAGCTCCAAAGTGAGATAACTCCATTGCTTCTTCATATGAAAGCTTTTCCAAAGTAAATGCTTCAGGAACCACTCTTGGGTCAGCAGTCAGTACGCCATCTACATCCGTCCATATTTCAATACAGTCAGCATTTAATGCTGCACCAAAGATTGCCGCAGTATAATCAGATCCTCCTCTACCAAGTGTAGTGGTTTGACCATCATCCGTAGAAGCTACAAAACCTGTGATAATATGAAGCTTATCATTTCCTGCAAAGTGTGTCCCTATATTAGCATTGGTCACTTCAAAGTTCACTTTTGCACTTCCAAAACTCTTATTGGTTTGGATTAAGGTTCTGGCATCTAAAGCTTCAGCAGGTAGCCCTTCTTGTTTTAAGAACTCTGCAATGATTTGGGAAGACAAACGCTCTCCAAAGCTTTGGAGCAGGTCCATAGCTCTCAAAGAAATTTCTTTCAGTAAAGATATTCCCCTAAGCAAATCTTCCAGCTCATTCAAAAGGCGTTTTGTCTGAGCAAAGACTCTACTTTGAGATTGGACTCCCATCAACTCCCTAATAGCTGTAAAATGGGTTTCCTCAATTTCTTTAAGCAAATGAAGGTAGTTTTCATCACCACCAGCAGATAATTGTCCTGCAGTGATAAGTTTGTTCGTAATCCCACTCATGGCAGAAACGACCACTGCCATGCGCTTTCCTTGTGCAGTATTGTTTTGTAAAATCTTACACACTTGCCGGATACTATCAACAGTACCTACGGAAGTTCCTCCAAACTTGAGTACGATCATAAAGTTGCGTGTCTTGGTGTCTGTACTTATTTAATAACCAAGGCGCAAAGCAGGAAGGTAAATAGAAAAAAACATTGATTAGTTAATGCTGTAATGGTCTACTTCCTAATGAGAGATGGCTTAAAACTCTCCACACACTTTCGCCTATAATTAAAAATTAGCCCACAGATAGAGTAGAATTTTAAATAATATCTAAATCTGACTATTAATTTTTGAAAAAATACAATTACAACCATTATTTTTTTAAAACAAAGGGAAATACAGAATTTTCATGCTACACATTCAATATTTATCCACAAATACATTTACCCTTCTCTATACTGATTTCCAATAAGATGTGTATTTTTGCGGCTTCAATAGATTTCAAGTGTAAAAGTCCGTCAACCAATTAGGCTTTATGCAAACAAACCTCTCATACAAGAAAAATAAAACAGTAAACGAAGTTCCTGCCTTCAGTAAGGCATGGTGGTTAAGTTATATCAAGGTATTATTAGGTGCTACTATTATTGCATTTGGATACGTGACCTTTTTCATCCCATTCAAAATTATCCCAGGTGGACTTTTTGGTTTCAGTACGGTCATAGGATACCTAACAGGATGGCCTATTGGTATGATTTCTCTTACTATTAATATTCCACTGCTTATTTGGGGAATAAGGGCTTTAGGCAACAGTTTTGGGGCCAAAACAATATTAGCCATGATATGGGCTTCACTCGCTGTTGATGGATTTACATATCTAACCGAATCGCAGGGATTCACTGATGACAAATTAGTTTCAGCCGTATTTGGAGGTGTTTTGATTGGACTTGGTGTCGCACTAACCTTACGTGAGGAGGCTACTACAGGGGGGACAGATACACTTGCTAAAATCTTATCTCATTATTTCAATGTCTCTGTTAGCCGTTTTGTCCTAATCATTGACGGCTCTATTGTTATTCTGGGGTTAATTGCATTTAAGGACCTTTCTTTAGCCCCTTATGCAATTGTTGCTGTCTTCTCTATCTCAAAAACCATTGACTCCGTATTAGGTGGGTTTAACAATAAAAATGTGCTGATGATTATTTCAGAATACCATCAGGATATTCGTCAGTATATTCTTACTGAATTAGACAGAGGAGGAACTTATATCAATGGTCATGGTTTATTCTTTACAGAAAAAGAAAAACAGATCATCCTTACTGCTATCAGCCGAAAAGAAATGGTTGCTTTAGAAAACTACATTAAGGTGATCGATCCAGAGGCATTTCTGATGGTGCTTCCTGCTCATGAAGTAAAAGGAAGTGGCTTCAACCCTTTGAACCAACATTAAGCATATAAAAAGCCTTGGAACTTACCATTCCAAGGCTTCTTTTATATTTCACCTTAAATACTTAGTGCTGTACAGGTACATTAACTACTTGACTTACCCCTCTCACTTCCTCTGTTTGCCCTTTTGAGTTTTTACGCAAAACAGTCTTTATATCTATTACAAGCCTTCCAGACTCTCTAGCCAGTCTATCCAAAGATGCATCTTGTCTTCCTCCTGAGAGCTTAATTGGAGATCCTACAGGTCTTGTCCCTCTAGCACCAATGATTTCCCACTCCATCGCTCTATAACTTGCCTCTTTTGGCAAAGCTGCAGCAAACTCTTCATTAGGTTTTACTCTGACTGAAATTTGTCTGGTGTTTTCTGGAATACCTCTTTTTAAGTCAACTTCTTTACCATCTGCAAGCACAACGATATCAGGTTTAGGAATTCCTCTAGTCTGAAACTTCTTTGTACCTATCATATTGCCGTCACTTTTTACAGTAAGAGCCACTTCTCTTGCCCTAACATCAGGGTAAATAGTTACAGCTTTACCTTTATTCTCTAATTTAGCATTAGAAGCAGTAAAAGTTGGGTTATAGCTTTGTCCCAAAGCTGGGACATCCACAATAAGTTCATTAGCACAGTTTCTATAAAGGGCATTTACTGTGGCTGAATTAATTTCTATAGTAGGTTTGACTACATAATACTCCTCTTCAATCATCAAGGTGGTATCACCAAAAGGAGTTCTGTAAGTAATACTTCCTTCCCATATTTTTTTCACTCTGCCATCTTTATCATATTGACCTGGTGTAGCAACAAACTCGATCTTACCTACTCCATCATTAACAGATACTGTTTCCCCATTATACATCATCTTAGGACGTGCTGCAGATGAAGAAGCTGCAATAAACATATCTGCTACATACTTAGTACCAGCTGCTACATATTTTGATTCGGGCTTAACGACAGGAATTACCTTATCGAAATCAACTTTTGCATCAACTTTCTTTGCCAAAATATTTAAGACAGAGGCTTCTGCCTGTAGTACATCTGACTCCAACTGACTAAGTACTGCTAATGCTGCAACATTTGGGGTGTGATCAAACTGCAAGTATGCAAAATCTTTTTTCCTGTTTTCCTTCATCATAGGGTCCTTGGAGTTAGCATACTCAGGAATTTCCTTACCATCTTTGGCTATTTTCTCAATAGGGGTAAACACTTTAGATGAGTCTTCGTGCTCTTTCCCTATTTTATTAAGAAAGTTGACATATTCATCTAGCTTAGCCTTTAATTCATAGGCTTTACCATTCTTTTTACCCTCAGGGCCAATTGTAAAGTTCATTTGCCCATCATAATTGGCTTTATCTGTCAATTCTCCTGTTTCAGGATCTTCACCTGCCAACTCTCTAATCTTATCCTTCATTCCCTTTATTAGCCCTGTAACTTCATTTGTCCTTGTCTTAATAGCCTGCGCATCATCAAAGGCTTCCTGAATAGGGTTCTGTTGTTTTTTTGCAGTTGCAACCTTACTGATTGCATCCATCATTTTATCATTTTCCTTTTCTGTAATGTTATTAGAGAATTGCAATGATTTTTCGATGAATATAAACTTGTCCAGTACAGTATTACTCACTTGCAATGCCAGTAATGCTAGTAATACCAGATACATAAGATTGATCATCTTCTGTCTTGGAGTTTCTTTTCGATTTGCCATGGTTTAATCAAATTATCAAAGCTGGTTTAAAAACAGGTCGATAGGCTCCATTTACAGCTATAGTTGTCCTTATTGAGGAATAAAGAACAATTTTATGGGTATTAGTAAGGGTTATTTGTATAGGAGTAAATGGAGTATAAAAGGTTCAAAGAAATGAATATCTGCCTTATGTCAGTTTTTTTTCACTTTATTAATTAACTGAAAATAAATCATTTAATCAACCTTACATATTACCTATTAAAAAATGAGAGCCTCGATTTACCTTCAATAACATATCCATGGCTATAAAGTGTTATTTGCAGGCATTAAAGACAACTGAGCATTACATGAGGGAATATTTTAAAAAGACTAATATGAGTTTCAAGAATAAAAAAAGGGTATCCATTTGAAATGGATACCCTTTTTTATTTGCTGTCAGAAATTAGTTAGACCACAAGTTAGACTCATACTCTAACAGTTGATATTGATATTGCTGACCTTTGATCAGAGCAATCTCACCTCTACCTTCGTCATTATAGATATCAAAGATATCACGACCTTTTGCATCAGTAAACTTCGTAACTTTTGCATTGTAAAGGCTCAGGTCAAAAGCTTCCGCTAAGTTTTTATTCTCAGCAGTGTTTTGCTCATTGAACCAAATTGCTTCTTTATTTTGATCAAAAAGGTTATCAACCAATTCTTTGTAAGAGAACGAAGCAATTGGGTCTTCAACCCCTTTAGCTCCATTCATATCTGCTGGTAGTACCAACGTGAGTGATTGAATATCACGAATCCACATACCACGACACTTATCAAAGATCATATCAACCTTTACATCAAGAAGTGAAATATCCTCTGGATCCAATTCGTCGGACTCTTGAGTAGCAGCTGAAGCTGTGCCGGTGTCTCCCCAGCCACCGCCCCAACCACTGTCTCCTCCACCCCAATCATCAATTGGGTCAGAGTTTTCAATGATATCGCGACGCTTGATCTTCTCCATGAATTCCTGATTAGTCATTCTGGTCGTTAAAGAGTCATTCTTGTATGGTCTAAGCAATGTACTCTTTACCGCTTCAATGATCAACTTCGAAATCCAATGCTCTTTAGCAAAGAAAGGAGTATTGACTTTGTCTTTCAAATCCATTCTAAGCCACACTGTTTTCTTGTACATGATATCCGCAGGCCTTACAGGTCTGACAGAGTGTGGATTATCTTCACTCTCATAGATCTCCTGAGCGTTAGCAGTCGAGGCAAATGCCAAACTTGCTACAAACCACACAAGAATTTTGAGACTCTTTAACTTCATAATTTTATTCTTTAGTTACTGGAACGTTAATTACGTTCGATGTCATACGAACACCTTCAACATTACCCAAAGAGTTCTTTCTTACAAGAGATTGAATTTCGATTACCAAACGGTCAGAATTCTTAGCAAGGTTTGATACTGATACTTTTTGAGTACCACCCGAAACTCTCTGAGGAGCTCCTACAGGTCTTGGTCCTCTAGCACCTAGTACTTCCCACTTCACTACACGGTATCTAGCCTCATTAGGCAATGCCGCTGCAAATTCTGAGTCAGGACGAACTCTCAACTCAACTGATCTAGTTCTCTTTGAGATACCACTTGCCAAGTCTACTTTTTTGCCATCAGCATAAATTTCAACTTCTGGAAGTGGAATACCTTTAGTTTTAAAGGTTTTCTTTCCAATCAAGCTACCTCCACTTTTTACAGTCAGGTCAACACTTTTCGCTTTTGCGCTTGGAATAATAGTTAAAGCCTTACCTTTATTAGATGTCGATGCATTAGTTGCTGAGAACTGAGGGTTGTATGATTCACCCAATGCTGGTACATCTACGATCAATTCGTTCGCACAGTTTCTGTAAAGTGCATTTACTGTTGCTGAGTTGATCTCGATTGTTGGCTTAACTACATAATACTCTTCTTCAATGTTCAGAGTTGTATCACCGAATGGAGTTGTATATGTAATAGTACCTTTCCAAGTTTTCTTAGCTCTACCATTGTTATCATACTTACCTGGTGTTGCCTTGAATTCAACGATACCTTCTCCATTTTCTACAGAAATGCTACTCTCATTGAATGTCATTCTTGGTTTTGCTGAAGAAGATGAAGCCGCAATAAACATAGTAGCTTTATAATCTGTACCAGCAGCTACGTATTTAGACTCTGGCTTAACTACAGGAACAACTTTATCAAAGTTTACTTTAGCACCTGATCTAGTCTCCAATACGTTCATTACCTCAGACTCTGCCTGAAGTACTTCAGACGCTAATTGACTCAATACAGCTAGAGCGGCAACGTTAGGTGTGTGATCAAACTGAAGTTGTGCAAAGTCTTTTTTAATATTCTCCCTCATTGAAGGGTCATTAGACTGTGTATACTTAGTATCTTCACTACCGTCTTTTGCTATCTTATTGATTTTATTGAAAGTAATTATCTCCTGAGTCTTTGCTTTGTGCTCTTCAATATTACTTACTCCAATCTTATTAAGAGTTTCTACATAGCTATCAAGTAATGTTTTCAACTCATATGCAGTTCCTGATTTAGAATCCCCAGGTCCTAAAGTATAAAGCATTTGACCATCGTAACCTGCCTTATCTTTTAGTTCTCCTGTTTCAATATCAGGACCAGCAATTTCAGTGATCTTGCTCTTCATTTCATTAATAAATGAAATCACTTCCTTGGTCTTATTCCTTATAGCTGTTGCATCATCCAACAAAGCAGCAGTCTCTTTATTATCTTTCTTCTGATTAGCTACAGAAGCAATTTTACTAACTACTTGCTCATTTGCTGTAGAAGTTATGTTATTTGAGAAATCGAATGACGATTCAATAAACATAAACTTGTCCAGTACCGTGTTACTTACCTGAAGGGCAAGCATGGCGAGCAACACTAAGTACATCAGACCAATCATCTTCTGTCTAGGTGTCTCTTTAGCTCCTCCTGCCATATTATTTTCAGTTTTTGATGTTTAAAAATAGGGTTTAACTAAAAATTGCAGGAAGGCTTAACCTTTCATTGCTGAAAGCATCTTACCATAGATGTTGTTCAACTTAGACAGGTTACCTGTAAGTGCTGACATCTGAGTTTTGAAATGCTCTGACTCTTTACTTGCATCTGACATATTCTGCATTGCAGAACTCAAGTTACCGTAGAACTTGTTCATTGCTTTCAAGTGGTTGTTAGCATCTTTCAACTCCATTTCATATACAGCGTTCAATGCTCCTAAGTTTTTACTTACAGCTTGAACTTGCATATGGTATTCTTTAGCGTCTTTAGATGCACCAGCCATTGCATTCATAGCTTCTGCAGTACCAGAGAATGACTTATTCAACTCACCCATTGATCTAGTAGCAACTTGTAGACTCTTAGTATATTCATCTGAAGCAGCAGCAGAATTTGAAAGATCTCTCATTTGTGCTACTGATGCGTTCAGCTTCTCCATACCAGAACCAAAGCTCTTGAATGTTTCAGGAGTCAAGTTCGCATTTTCGATCATTTTATCGATAGCAACTAAAGCACCACCGTTAGAAGATCTTGATGAAGTTTCAACAGCTTTAACTTCGTCAGTTAGCAATTGAGGGTATACATTTTCCCAGTTATAATGTTTATCTACTGGAGGTGTTGGGGCAATAGCACCAAGCAAAAACAGGAAAGCTTCAGCTCCAAGACCTACGATAAGCATTGGTCCCGCACCAGGCCAGTGCTGCAGCTTAAACAGTGCTCCTACGATTACTACAGCTGCACCAACAGCGGTGATCTTTGGCACCCAAACTCTGTTAAATTTCTCGTTAAATGTTTCTTTGTGATGACTCATTTTCGTTTGCTTTAAGTTAACCGGCTAAAATTTAAATAAAACTCGAAGAGTATGTATCGAGCATTACTCTCATTTATCAGTTTTAGGGTCAGGCTAAGAGCCTTAGCTAATATGATTCTATCTAAAAAAATTAGACTATTCCCATCCTTGGTACCCACCAAGACTAATCATTACACATCTAAATCCGATAAATGATCTTGCTTGTGTTTCGTACTCATAAGTACGAGTACCTGTTTGCACGTAGAATGGAATATCTTTCCAAGATCCACCTCTAACCACTTTTCTTGGTTCATTTGGATCTCTATAAGTAGGGTTCAAATCCCAAACAATAGGGTAACTAGCTGGGCTGTAGGCATCATCACACCATTCAGCAACGTTTCCAGACATATCGTATAAGCCAAAACCGTTAGGGAAATAAGCTCCTACTGGTGCTGTATAAGGGAAACCATCATCATAATAGTTACCTCTACCTGGCTTAAAGTTGGCAAGTGCACAACCTTTTCCATTACGGATATAAGGTCCACCCCAAGGGTACTTAGCCATATCTAATCCACCTCTAGCAGCATATTCCCACTGTGCTTCTGAAGGCAAACTAAATTTAGGCATAGGAGCCAATCCAATACTATCACGGTAATCGTTATAGTACTTTGTTCTCCATTTACAGAACTCCTCTGCGGCTTTTCTATTCACACCTACTACTGGATAATCTCCAAAAGAAGGGTGTGAGAAGTAGTATTCCTGCATAGGATCACCCATATGGTAAGAGAAATCTCTCATCCACACAGTTGTATCAGGGCGCAATTCGTCTTGAACTCTGTCAAAGTCGTAATCAGCACTAGTATCTGATGCAGAAGTCATGTAATTGATGAACTGGCGATATTCATTGTTTGTAATCTCAGTTTCATCCATGTAGAAACCACTGATTGTGATTTGCCTGTTCATGTTTATTTTTGATGAAGTAATATCTTCATCTGACTGTCCCATATGGAAGGTTCCACCAGGTACGACTGTCATGCCGTATGGTACAATTTGCGAATCCCAATCGCCAGGAGGTGTAGCACCTACAAGGTTGCCTTCATCGCTATTATTTCCTCCAAATATGCTACATCCTTGAAAAAACAGAGATAATACAAGGGCAGCCCAAGTCAAATTCCTCAAAAGTGATGAGTTATTCATAATTCTTTATATGATTTCGAGCGTTTCAAGGTACAACGTTAAGACTTTAAAATATATTAAGGAACAGCTATACCTTAATTTTTAATTAAATGTCAGTTTTGTTTTTGGGAATTTTTCCAACTGAATTGCAAAAATAAATCCAAAATTGATTCATCTAGAAAAAAGTCTATTACTTTTAAAAAATATTTCATAGAAAATCACTAAAAAAATTCCCAATCAACATCAAAACGCTATACTTTTTTAAAAAGTACAATATATTATAAAAAAATTACTCAATCCTAAAATCTAAACCTCGGAGTTCGCAAAATAGACGGCTCTGCTTTACCTGGTGCCATAAATTTGTAGGACAACATAATTTCATGCGAAGTTGCTGATTTAGCATCTTTTTGCTCTAATGTATAATCGAACGCATAACCTAGTGTTAAGCGCTTATCTCTTGTCAAGTAAGCTCCTGCCATCAATATTGCAGCCTCTAACTCTCTAGCAGAAAGTCCTATATAGGCTTTATCGTCATAGATAGCAAGAGCACTCGCCTCTATAGAATACGCTTTAAAGTCGCTTTTCAGTATAACGGATGGCTGTAAAGTTATTTTAGAAGACATATCCAAATTCATTCCCACCAGAGTAGTAAAATGTGTCGCTAATGAGTAAAACCCTGCGACTTCTGTATCAAAGTCACTCTGTTGTAGGTGGTTGGCAGATACCCCAACAAAGTAATTAGGGTGATCAAAATATAACCCCGCACCAAAATCAGGCGTAAATTCATTTACACTTCCTGTTGGTTTTGTTGGGTCATTAGGATTCACATATCGTAAACTATTATCCAAGCCAAAGTTAAAGACTCCTCCTCTTACACCAAATGACAGACTTCCTTTATTTACAGGTATATGATAAGAGAAAGAAAGTTGAACCTCTCTTCTTGTTTCAGGACCTAATTCATCATTGATTACATGAAGCCCCAAACCACCTTTTAATTGAGTCAGTGGCATACTAACACTAAAAAGTTGAGTAGTAGGAGCACCGCCTCCGTCAACCGTAGGCTCATAACCTGCCCATTGAGATCTATAGAGTACTTTTGTTTCTATAAACCTTGAGTCAAGTCCAGCCGTTGCAGGGTTGTAATAAAGCTGATTGAACATGTAATGACTAAACTGAGGGTCTTGTTGCGCATGTGCCGTCCCCAAACACCAAAATGTTAAGCATAAGTAAGCAGCCAGTAGTCTCTTCATAGCAGAGGAGTATTTCCTTGGTTATTGGTTATTGTTTTCAAGCAGTTCTGTCAGACGTCAGAAGATCAATTCAGTCAAGTCAACAACACTTATACCCCACATACTCTCTTATCCAAATGCTTATCAAGTGATCACACACCGCTAGACTGAAAGTCTATAATACATCTAATCGTTATTTAATGAAATTAGCACATTTTTTCAAATTCAGCTGTAAAATAGCCAACTAATCGACAAAGAAACGAAGAAGGCCGTATTTGCAACATTACAAATACGGCCTTCTCTAAATCTTGACTTCCTATACTAAATATCGTTGTGCTCCTTGATGTAAAGCTCAATCGCACCTGTCATGGAAGGGGCATTAGGAAGTGGTGCCTCAACATCCAATCTCAAATCATGCTCTCGTACAGCTTTTGCCGTAGTAGGTCCAAAAGCTGCAATTCTTGTATTGTTCTGTTTAAACTCAGGGAAGTTCTGGAACAATGACTTAATACCTGAAGGGCTGAAGAATGCAATCATATCATAGTAGATATCCTTCAAATCAGATAGGTCGCTAGCAACAGTTCTATACAAGACAGCCTCAGTCAAATCGAATCCATTCTCAAACATGAATGTAGGAATGTCATCCTTGCGAATATCAGAGCAAGGGAAGAGAAACTTCTCTTTCTTATGCTTCTTGATAATCTCAAGCAGATCATTAGCCGTTTTCAGTCCTGTAAAGATTTTTCTCTTTCTAACAACAATATACTTCTGCAAGTAATTTGCTGTCAGGTCTGAAATACAGAAATACTTCATATCAGCAGGTACTTCTATTTTCAGGTCTTTACAAATTCTGAAAAAGTGATCAATCGCATTCTTGCTAGTAAAGATTACCGCAGTGTGGTCAAGAATATTGATCTTTTCCTTGCGGAATTCTTTGGCGTCAACAGCTTTAACTTCGATAAATGGTCGGAAGTCGACTTGAATACCGTACTTTTTCGCCAAAGCGTGATAGGGTGAATTTAGGTCTGCAGGTTCAGGCTGAGATACAAGGATGGATTTGACTGCTTTTTTCTCAACTGTACCAACTCCTTGTTCGGTTTTGTTTGCCATGCTGTAAAATGATTTCAATTAGAAAACCAATTCAGTAAACGGGAACTAGATAAATACTTTGACTGCCAGCAATGTTGGCAGAAATTCTGTGGCGCAAAAGTACGAAATTATATACTTATTCCTAAATGAAATCTGTCGAGAGACTACAACAAACACTAGAAAGGACTTCAACAACAGACTCAATATCAACCCAATACCCACCAAATTTACATTTACAGCATCTATGTTAAAAAGACACAAACCACCTACTAAAAGGTACAGAATGGCAAAAATTTGGGTTACTTCGATAAATGAATAAACATGTATTGACATCAACTGCTTTTCATTATAAATCTTTCCCAAAAGCGCGATTAAAACAAATCGCCCTAACACAAACAAAAGTACCACTGTAAACAGGGTCAAAAACTTCCAATAAAAGGTGTTGGGTTCGTCTGCCCAATACTTATCTGATATAACACTTGCCTCCTGTCCGAGCAACAAAATAATAAAGGCTCCAACCAACCCATATGACACTACAAAAGTAATGACACTCAAGCCTGTCAGCTTTTCCTGCTCCACTTTTCCTCGCAAAATGGCATCAAATAATTTCCCCAATGAATACCTATCAATACGCAGATCAGATATTCTCCCAAAAAATGCCAATAGGATCATCACTGCCACACCAACTACTGTCATATTATGCAAAAATGGGGAGTCTGCTTTTGGTAAAATCTTTAATGCAGCATCCTTAAACTGTTCCAGTAAAGGCTTTTCTACCCCCTTTTTAACAATTTCCGCATTAGGTACCTTACCTGTTTTTAATTCATCATAAACAGTAAGTAACATACTTCCTTTTCCTTCAGACTTTACCAAGCTATCAATATCCAGCATCAACTGGTTGGCATCTTTACTTGTATGGAATAGTAATTTATTATTGATAAAGATACCGCTTTGGTTATTGAAGTTGAGTTTTAATTTATACCTCAAGTAAGGAGACGCATCAAACAACAGGTAGTAATTACTTACATCCTTATGAACAGATGGAATATAAGGCACAAAACCATCCGACCTCTTGTCGTACACCAACCAGTCATCGTTAAGTGAGTGTACCACATTTTCATCCTTACTTTTTTCCTTATCACTTTCTTGTTCCTGAGCATGAGCCATGCTAAGTGTCAACAAGCTGATAACCAAAAAAACATATTTCTTGAAGCCGTTCAGTGAATAATTCCCGTTCATCTTATATCATCATTTCCTAAAAGTACAAATCCACTTTCAGGTTTTAGTTACCTATCATTAAAATCTACTGACTAATCCAAAATGTACTTTAGCCAGTTTTGCACTAAATGGTTGTCCTGCCACTTTTCCAATAGCATATGCCAGGTTAAACACCCCCGCTTTTGTAGCAAAACTCAGTCCACTACCAATTCCTATCGGGATCTTTGTATCACCATCAACACCGCTATTTATCCACCCTCCATCTGTAAAAAGAAACAGATAGGACTGTTGTTCAAAAAACAGGCGCCACTCAACAGTACAAATACCATAAGCAGACACAAAAAACTCTGCCTCATTAAAACCTCTCAACGATTTAAAACCTCCTACTCTATATAAATCATTTAGAAATAAGGTATCGCTGTACATCCAACCAATATTTTCCCGCAAAAATAAGGTAGAATTCTTTCCCGTCTTAATGTACTGTTTAAAATCCGTGTTAATTTCTATTTGGGTAAGGTTTGATATACTATCAGTCATAGATTCGGTCTGTAAAGTCACCGCTTTATCACCTCCTGCTATAGAGAAATCTATTGTATATCCTTTTCGAGGAAAGAAAAAGTCATCTAAGTCTATTTGCTGATAGCTCACACCATACAGCAACACGTTGCTATCAGGGTATTTCTGTCCCTCACTTCCCTCTTCTTCAATACTTCTGCTATCCTTCCACTCAGTAAAAAAACCGCTCATTCCTCCTGAAGGAAATCGATATTTCAACCCTAGTTTCCTATTTAAGTTGATATAACTCGAGTCTTCCTTTTGCAAGAAAAATTTAGCTTCCAGATCAAGAGGTGTTTTCAGTAGGTTCGGATGCTCATACAAAATGTTTAGTGTTTGGGAAGCTTCCTTCAGTCGTTGCCATTCAAAAAACACATGTTTTCCGGTTCCAAGTGGGTTGTATAAATCTAACTTAAGTTGACCTGTCAGCAACAGTTTCCCTTCCTCCTGAGCATTCGGTAAAAAACCAACAATACCATCAATCGTATTGGCTTTTCTTCTCTTCAAGAATAGCTCAACATTTGCCTTATTATTTTCAAACCTCACTTCAGGGATCCGTTCCAATACAAGGTAAGGTAGTGCTTTGATTCTTTTTTCTACTTCCTTTACACCCTTTTGAGAGAATAAGTCCCCCTCTTTGATTCCTAAGTAAGTATGAAAGAATTTTTTTTGAACCTTCAACCGTTCATTTGATTTGACAATCAAGGTGTCAAACACGACTTCAGACCCTGCCCGATAATTTAACGCTGCAAAAACACCTTCCTGTGTTTCCTTCAAACTATCTAATTCCAGTTCTGCAAATGGGTAACCGTGGTTTTCTGAATAGTCTAGCATCAACTTTCTGACTTTGCCCCACTCAGTAAAACTCAACTTACGGTTAGTAAACCCTACTTTTTTAAGTATCTGAGGTGGAACATTAGTAGAAGTGAAATTCAAATATTCAAACTGCTTACCCCTATAAACCTGAACAGACAATGTATCTGCAAGTTTCATCACGTTATCTAATGAGGCTAACAGATAACCTTTAGTTCTCCATTCTTCCAAGATAGATGTAACCTTAGCCATCTGCCCCAAAGAATCCGTAGGTAAATTGCTATCAATAGCAAATTCATCCCCAGTCTCCGAATCTATCATTCGTAGCATGTACTGCCCTCTGACTGTAACAGAGCAGGCTAAAAATAAGATTACAAAGGCTAATCTAATCTGCATGCTATGCATTTTCCTCTTACTCCCAAAAAGTCAGCAGTATACAAACAAAAAATTCCGCTTCCAAAGGGAAGCGGAATCTTATATTTATTCTATCATTTTTATAATTTATTGGACAGTTACCTTACCTGCTCCATGGTAGGAGTGGTACTCGCCATTGTACATGGCATCTGCACTGACTGGTCCCATTCTAAACTCACCTTTGGAAACAGCCCTTACTACATAGTAGTAATCCTTAGGCTTACTTGTGGCTGTAGTAAAGAAGTTAACTCGATCATCTCTAAAGTCAGAATGCTCAGGCGCACTTCCTTTTGCCCACTCCATTCCAGGTACTTGACTGATTCTTGGGTTTTCCACTTCAAAACCTGCTGGCAACATGTCTGTAACTACTACATTCTCTACATTTCTACCATCAGTTTCCAAAGTAATCTTCACTACAATCAAGTCATTTTGATTAAAGGCATCAGCACTTATCTGGTTACCATTTCTATCAAGGAAACTTCTTCTCACTTTCAATTGGCTATCTCCCTCCTTAAACTCTCCTGTTGTACTCAGACCTTCCATTTCCCAGAAGTAATAAAGTTTTCCAGCACCTTCTGCCTTAATTTCAACCTGCTTGCCCAACACTCCCTCTTTTGCTACTAAGTCATTTCCATTAAATGAATCTACTTTTTTACCATCAGCGCTTACCACCCCTGTCACATTACTTGATTCATTTTTACGGGTAAATTTACCTAGTGCCAGCATTCCAAAAGCGCTTTCCTGTGTAGAAAGATACTTGCTGTTTTTCATTTCCTGTGTAAGCTCACGTGCCAATGAACCTATCTGAGCATTATTTGGATCAGCCTCAAGCATTACATTCAACACCAATGCCCTATCTCGGATAAATGAAGCGAAACTACCACCAAACTCTTTTTCCGTTTTCTCCTTTCCAAAAGCAGCTGGCAAGACAGTTCGGTAACTTTTCATATCTCCTGACAAAAGGTAAGTTGAAGCCAACAGGTATTTAGAATCTGTTGTCAACAATTCAGGTTTTGCCTTGTAATAGTTCATGGTAGCTAGATCGTGATACCCCATATTTGCCAATACATACATAGAATAGAACACTTCTCTTGAAGCCACCTCTCTCTCATATCGTGAGCCACTTACATAGTAATAATACTTATGCGTTCTCTTTTGCTTCAGTCTTCCTTTCAGGTAAGCATAGAGCTTGTCCAATAATTTTTTATCCACATGATACCCTGCCTTAGAAGCCTCTTGCAAGAAATGGGCAGCGTAAACACTCCCCCACCAACTCTCATAAGAGCCTCCTTGCCAATAAGAAAGTCCACCACTGTAAAGCTGCATTGTCTTTAGCTTGTTGATAGCTTCCTTTATATTATAATCGGCATTGGCTTTAGTTGACTCACTTCCTTGCCCCAACACATTGGATAGGTCTGCAAAATAAAGTTGAGGGAACACTGCGGACACAGTCTGCTCTACACATCCGTATGGATACCTAAGCAAATAATCAAGGTTATCTGCAAACTGAACCACAGGTGATTTACTTACCAACAGCTTTCCTTTGATGGAAGTATCCAGATAATCTCGCTTCAAATCAACCTTAGCTGTCTTTCCTGCATCCACAACACCTGCACCACTTGCCTTCAGCAATGATGTGGAAGGTCTTACCGTCAGGTCTGTTTCACTGATAAAGTTCTCGCCATTTGTTTTAGCAATCACCTTTACCTTACCTGTCCCTATTGCTTTTGCAGCACTCAACTCAAAGTTAATCAACTTCTCACTATTGGCAGGTATGGTAACACTTTCTTTACTATCTCCTTCATTTTTCAATGCTCCCTCCAATTCAAAAGAAGCATCGACCTTCATTGCCTTATCTGTTGTATTCGTAAGCGTGACAGGCATCTTTACCTTATCAGAAGGACTCATAAACCTTGGCAATGCCGTACTAACTACCAATGGGTCTGCTACTGTAATATGGGCCGAACCTGCACCAAATGCATCTCCTTTTACTGCTACAGCCATTACACGAAGACTTCCTGAAAACTCCGGAACATCTATCTTGTATGTTACTTCTCCATCACTGTCTGTCTTGAGCGTTCCACTCCAGAAAGAAACCAGTTTTACCCTTTTGTTTGAAAGTGGGTTCACGCGTTTTCCCATCTCATCCGCAAAGGCTCCTGCACCAAACCTTGCGGCTTGAGGTTTCAGTTCAGGGAATAGCTTTGGATACAAATCATAAGAGTTCACTTCCAACGCTCTTTTCTGGAAGAAATAACTGAAAGGATCTGGTGACTGATAGTTTTTGATCTGCAATACACCTTCATCCACTACCGCTACCGTTACTTCAATATCTGATTCCTCCAAAGAAGATTTAATCGTAATTTCCTGCTGCTTACGTGAGCGTGACTTTTCAGGAGCTTCTACCGTCAGCTGAATCTGCTTCTCCGAGTTTTTCACATTGATTGGCTCAATACCATGTGCTACGGTCAGTGGTATAGCATCATCGGTTAATGGCTTAATCAATGTTGCAGAGATATATGCATTTGGCAAATAGCTTTCTTTGATTGGGAGTTGCAGCGTTGCCGATTTCTTTTCTGTATCAATGACAAAATGATCCAAGACTTCTTCACGCTCAACTGTTACCAGCAGTTTCCCAGAGAATGGTGCTTTGAACAAGACATTAGCAGTTTCACCAATTTCATAGTTCTCCTTATCCAGTTCCATTGAAATACGCCCTTCCTTATCTACTTCAAATGAAGAGTTGGTAGTACTACCCCATCCGTAAGCATAAAATTCTCTACTTACATAGGTATCCGAACCTTCTGCATAGACTCTCAGCTCATATTCTCCTGACTCTTGTGGCACAAATGAATATGAAGAACCTGAGCCATTCAGTGAGATCTGCTTATCTGCAATTACTCTTTCCTTCTTATTGGATACATAGCGGTACCTGCCATAGTTGTTTCGCTCCAATACAGATTGCCAATCGTACTTGATTAATTTCAATCTTGCTTTGGCTGACTTATACACTTTCCCTGTATGGTTGACCGCCACAAGAGGTACTTGCATTTGGCTTCTAGCTTTGATGTACCTGTCTGTGTTCTTGATACCAACAAACACATCCTGTGTAACCACCTCGAAGCGAGTGATCCTGTTAACAGGTCTTCCCGTTTCATCAAAAACAGTGGTATATATTTTCCCTTCTAATAGACCTTTATTCTTAAAGTTCTTAGCGATTGCAAACTGCTCTTCAAGGTTACCTTCATTGTCGGTCTGACCTTCACGATATTCCTTTTCAAAGCGAAGGTTATCCATTCCTTTCAAAGAGAAATCATATTCACGCAGGTCTTTAGGAGAAAAATACTGCTTACTGAGTTGCATTTCCACTTCATAATTTCTTCCTGCAGCAGGTGGTCCAAACAAATTCAAAGCTTGTGCTTTCAGCACTAACGCTTCTTCTGTTTTCAGCGATTCCTTATCTGTATTTACATTGACCTTAATTCGGTCAGGCATAAACTCTTCTACACTAACCTTATAGCTACTTAAAAGCACATCATTCGCTGTATGTAACTCTACGCTATATGTACCTGTAATCGTAGAAGCTGGTAGTTTTACATCTGTCTCATACGTACCCTGCTTATTCAGCTCAGCCTTCTCGGAAACAAACTCATTACCATCAGGCATCAGCACTTTCAACTTGATTGGTAAGTCCTGTACCGCTTTCCATTGACTGTCCCTAACTACTGTCTTCAGGTGAATCGTCTCACCAGGACGGTACAAGTTTCTATCACCATACAGGTAAGCCATTAGCCCTGTCACATTGCTACGCATACCACCAACCTCATAGCGATATTTCTCAACCTCAGTCTGTCTGAAGTGCATATAGTTAAAGTCATTGCCTTTTTTAGCCAATAACATATTCACATCAAAACCCGGTACCGTAGACTTCAGATCCTTAAACTGTGCTACACCAGAAGCATTCGTTTTCAGTGTATAGACTTCCTGATTGTTGGTACTTACCAATGTGACTTCCACATCTGCCAAAGGCTCCGTAGTCATTACAGAGTTAGCAAAAACCGTAATTGAATTACCTCCTCTTTTAGCAATAAGCCCAATATCAGAAACGGCAACCAGCTTACGAGCTTTCAAATAGCGCTGATCTGTACTTCTCACTGTCAATACATAAACTCCTTCAAAGGGTTTGCTATCAGGAATATTCAAGTCAATCAAATATTGTCCCTCCGCTTCCTTTAAAGCTTTGGTTTCGATGGTTTCATTGAATATCTCATCTCCATACTTACCAAAATCAGTATAGTAGTAGTTCTCATCGTAATAGCTACCCAAATGCCCGTTATCTCTCAGGTAAGCCAACAGGTTGTTTTTATAAATCTTATGGACAGCAACTTCAATTTCTTTTACATTGACAATCTTAACGCCTACCTGTCGTACTCCTTTTTTATTCAGGTAAATCGCCTTGCTATCTCCAAACCCGATAGAGGGATCTACATTTCCAAACATGACATCCTGAGTGAAGTCCGTCCCAAGCTTATCTTGAAATACACCTTTAAGGCCTTTATCAACCACAAGCTTGTACTCCTTGCCCATTTCAAAATTACCTTTGACCAAAAAGCCATAATCCAGCTTTTCAATTTCAAAAGGTAACTTAGGAACTACCTTCACAAATGGCTTCACCTCTTCGACTCCTACCCCTTGATTGGTATGAATATGCACGATATACTGTCCTTGGTGGTATTCTGACTCAGCTCTCAGCACCTTAAACTTTTCTCTGGAAGGCACTTCTGATTCAAAAAGTATATCATCCGCTTTATAGGCACTTTCAGTTGTACCCAAGCCCTTGGCAATTTCAACCTTAAGCGGCTGCTTCTCCATCTTTCCAGAACCAACCAAGGCTATTTGAATCGTTTGTCCGTCAGCCGTAGTATTCAGCTTATAGGGAGCTTCTTTGTCACTTGTTTTCACTTTCAGAAGCTTATCCAGTTCCTGCGGTGAAACTTTATAGTTAAAATTCAGATTCATTCGAACTTCAGGCTCACCTTGTTGCCCCATAGTCCAAAAAATATCCGTATTTTGAAGTGTTAGGTATGGTGTGTGAAATGCAAAGCGGCTGCTTTCCTTTTCAATCTTAGTACCAGCTGCCTGCTTGAAAAAAGCCTCTGTAAACTCGGCCTTATAATCTGTACTAGGCATAAACCCTTGCTCAGGAGAGAACTCAAGTTCCTTACCCGATTTCCAACGGAATTTACCCACTACTGCAGGCTCAAATTTGATCAGTTCGTCATCTAGCCAATCTCCGATATAGACCGGTTCAGCGACCTCCCTGTCAAACATGAAAGTAAGATTCTGTTTCAGGTCAATTTCTTCATCAAAATTTCTGTAGGTTACACGAGCTTGGTTGGAATTCAGCGTTGAGCACGCTGTCAGCCATAAGGCACCAAAAAGTACAAGCAGTGTCTTGAATAGTTTCTGAATAGTCATCATTTAAATTAGAATAAAAAAACTACGAGCAGGATTATTATTTTTGTTAATAAAAGGTATTTGTAATTTGTATGATTTAATGTAAGTATAAGTATTCAACAAATCACCACCAAGATAAATTGTATTCAAATTATAATTTAATGAATGCTGCTAATTACAACAACTTCATACACAGCTAAAACCACTATTATACATGTTTTGTAGAGATCGGAAAATTTGCTTTGCATCGCTTTTGCTTTCCATTTTCGGGACTATTTTAGTCTCACATATTTCTCATGCCCAAACCAAGCAGGAAAAAGCAGCGATAGAAGCACTTTTCAACAAGAAATTTGAAATAGCTGAACAAAGCCTTCGTAAAGCAATGGCTACTGACACTTCCAGTACTATTGCCTGTTATGCATTAGCCAAGACACTTTACGAAAAGGAACAAAACCTGAAATCTATCGAAGCTTATGAGGTTCGCTTCAAAGACTTCCAGCCATATTTTGATATGCTCTCAGAAGCATTCACGCTAAGTAAAGTGGCGGCCAAAATGTATGCGGATCTCTCTGATCAGGATAAGGCGACTGTAAGGCAAAGTATTTCTTCCTCTGACACGGAAGTGACCGGCTACCTCTCCTCTCGAATTGAAAAGGAAGCTTATTTTTTGATCTATAATGCTCCCTACCGCAGAAACACTGCCCAACTGTACAGTACAGGTATTTATAACCGAACAACAGATGCCGAAAGGGTCATGGGACTTCGGGAAGAACTTATACGCCAGTGTGGTGATTACTTGGTGGATTACCCTAACTCTCCGTACTACAAAAGAGTCCAACTACTCAGAAAAGAAATTCTGGAAGAATACACCCAAATCAAATCACTCAGGCAATATGGGGAACGTGATGGACAGCTATACGAGAAATACTGCAAAGACATAATAGCGCTTTATACCCCTGATGAGCTTCAACATATTGTCCCTGAATTTTATACAGCTGAATATGAATTTGACGCACGCTTCAAAAGCCGCTCTACCTCCTATCAAAAACTGAAGACTTTTGCCGAAAAAGAGGGATACAGCATTTTGGAGGTATTGTGTAAACTGAATATTCATTACAATGGGTGCGATGGGACAAATGACGCTCTTTACGATCGCTTTATTCGCACACTTGCTCCTGCTGACATAGCTTACATTGCGGTTCAGCGCAAAGCCAAAAAAGATATTGATAACAAGGACTATAAGTCAGCTGCAAAAACATTTCACACATACCAACCACTCTTCCCTAAAAAGAAAAAACTCTTCAGTAAAACCATACAACTCCTGATGGAGCAAGATCAACCACATGTACTGAAAAACCTTGGTGCATCTATCAACAGTATTGCCAAGGATTTTCAACCTGTCATCACATTGGATGGAGAAGAACTTTTCTTCGCTCGTAAAACAGCCGATACAGGGGAAGACGTTTTCTATTCACAAAAAAATGAAGACGGATCATGGAGCGCAGCAAAGCCATTATCCCATAATATAAATTCCAAATCACATGAAATCCCGCTTGGTGTCACCACTGACAAGCAAACCTTGTTACTTTATGGTAACTATAGTAACCTTCCTCGCTTTTCTTATGTAAATGGAACCGAAAAGCAGCTTGGGAAAGGTGATTTCTACTACGCTCAAAAAGATTCTTCAGATAATTGGGGAGGCTTGAATGTGTTCACCAATCCGATCAACACACCACACTACGAAGCTGGCTTGAGCATGACTGCTGATGGTCAAGCTTTATTCTTCTGTTCAGATCGTCCAGGTGCTGTAGGTGGGCACAATCCCAACTACCCTTCTGATAAGCTATATTACCACGGCTCCGGTGAGTTCAATCTGGATATTTATGTATCTGTCAAAAAAGCTGACGGGACTTGGGGCACTCCTATCAACCTTGGAGAGGTAATCAATACACCTTTTGCAGAAAAGAACCCATACCTACATCCTGATATGCAAACCCTCTATTTTTGCTCTGATGGACATTACGGATTAGGAGGATATGACATTTACATGTCCAAACGCTTAGACCCTAATTCTTGGACAGCTTGGAGTGAGCCAATTAATTTAGGAAAGAGTATTAACAGCACAGGTAATGATGCCTTTTACCTCACTCCTACAGGTGAGTCTGCATTGGTTGTATCTGCAGGGCAACACGACAGTTTTGGCAAAGAAGATATTTATGAGGTCAGTATTCCAAAAGAGAAGCGCCCTGCTCCAATTGTATTTGTTCCTGGTAAAATCACAGATAACAAAGGCATTCCTATAAGAACCAATATTCACTTAATTGATCCAGAGGATACCCTTAACGTTAAAAAGATCCCTACCAATAGCGACGGAACTTTCCTACTGATGCTAGAACCTGGTAAAGACTATTTCTATTATCCTGAAAAAGACTGGTACTTCAGCAGTGGTGTTGACATCAACCTGACTGTAACCAGAAATCCTCTTATCCTTAAGCGAAATAAGCTACAGCTAACGTCTCTTAAGCCTTCTGATAAGGACAAGACACCTCTCGTCCTCAAAACGCTCCATTTCGATACGGATTCAGACGTTATCAGGCCTGATTCTTTCATTGACCTCAACAGGCTAGCCAATTATATCAAGGCACACCCTTCTCTACGCATCAAGATCGTTGGCCATACAGATAATGTTGCCGAGGATGACTTCAACTTGGACCTATCTGAACGAAGAGCTGCAGCCGTCAAAAATTACCTTGTTGACAAAGGATGTGAAGAACAGCACCTTATTGTTTCAGGTTTTGGAGAAAGCAGACCAATCGCTACGAATGATACTTCAGAAGGACGACAACTCAACAGGCGTGTTGAGTTTATCGTATTGAACGAATAGTTTTTATACAAAAAAATCCCTCTCAGGTGATTTTCCTGAGAGGGTAAAAAGTTAAAATGTTTCGCCCTGTTGAATATTGAAACATTTAATCAACGATGTTGATGAGTTAATAAACTAAAATCAGGTTTCTGTAAAAAAAACACTTAAGATCAGTAAAGTATCACCTTATAACATAGTAGTAGATAACACGCTTAGTTACTGATTAAGTAGCATACTGTAAAATGAAAAATGTGAAAGCAGTATATCTTGATGCTGTCAAATACTTTAGTACAACAGCAGAATAATCATATAGTGTATAGAAAGTAAAAATGAGAAATGATGTATCTCTTTTAAAGGTCCTAAAAGGATCTTTTTTGTTGTTCTTACTGAAGCAAATTTACAATCGTTTTGTTAATAAAAACAAAAATAATATTCACTTTTTTATCTTTTATTATAAAAATCAAATACAATCTCAATAATAATTCACTGTGTTGTTGGTATATATAAAAATAATACCATTCGCCATTTGAGCGTTTTTTAGTAAAGAAAAGTTAATCATATCTATTATCTTTCAGCTTCGGCTCTTTAAGCCAAACAATCGACCAATTCATTCGTCAATGGCACAGGACGTATTACACCTGCCTGACATTCAATTGACCAATAAAATATCATAAGTTAAAACGCAAACATTCTATGAACTACCAACCAACAAAAGCATTTGCTCAGCAAATGGACCAGCAAGATAAGTTATCGGAATTCAGAGATGAGTTTCATATCCCACTATCAAATGGAAAACCTTCCATTTATTTTTGTGGCAACTCCCTTGGCGCTCAGCCAAAAAGTGTTGAGACAGAAATAGCCCTCCAGATGGAAAACTGGCGTAAACTTGGTGTTGACGGACACTTCTATGGAGACACGCCATGGTATAGCTTTCATGATAAGATGGCTGAAAAGGCTGCTCCAGTAGTAGGAGCCAAACCTCATGAGGTTGCTATCATGAATACCTTGACGGTCAACCTGCACCTAATGATGGTTACGTTCTATCAGCCAAGGCCTGGAAAACATAAAATCATGATGGAAGCAGGGGCGTTTCCTTCAGATCAGTATGCTGTCGAGTCTCAGGTAAAGTTTCATGGATATGATCCTGAAGAATCAATTATAGAGTTAAGTCCTAGAGATGGTGAAAAATTACTTCGCACTGAGGATATCATCGAAGCTATCAATACACATAAAGATGAGCTTGCTCTGATCATGATGGGAGGTATAAACTATTATACAGGGCAGGTTTATGATATGGCAGCTATTGCGGAAGTAGGTCATAAAGCGGGTATTTATGTCGGTTTTGACCTTGCTCACATTGCAGGCAATGTACCTGTAAAACTCCATGATTGGGACGTTGACTTTGCTGTTTGGTGTACTTACAAGTACATGAACTCAAGCCCTGGAGGTATTTCAGGAGCATTTATCCACGAAAGATTTGCCAACAATCCAGACCTTCCAAGGTTTGCAGGTTGGTGGGGACATGACAAAGAAGAGCGATTCTTGATGGAAAAAGGGTTCAAGCCTGTATATGGTGCAGAAGGATGGCAATTAAGTAACTATCCAATCCTACTGATGGCAGCTCATTGGGCTTCCCTCCAAATTTTTGACAAAGCCGGTATAGATAATTTGAGAGCCAAAAGTATTGAGATGACCAACTATCTCGAATTTTTGGTCAACAAAATCAACACAGAAGTAAAAACTGATATTTCAATCATTACTCCAACCGATGTAAACCAAAGAGGTTGTCAACTTTCATTGGTATTTGGGCAGCATGGCAGAAAAGTTTTTGAGATGATATCAGAAGCAGGTGTCATTTGCGACTGGAGAGAACCTGACGTTATCAGAATTGCTCCTGTACCACTATACAACACCTTCAGTGAAGTTCTTGAGTTTTCAGAAATCCTGAAAGCCTCTTTATTGAAACTGGAAGAAGCATTAAGTGCAGAAGTAAATTAATCATACCACAATAGAGCAGATAGGGAAACAATGTACATTTCTCTATCTGCTTTCATACTAACTCCTCTAGAGTTATTTTTTTTCTTTAACTTCAAACAACTAAAGAGGCTATATAGCCTTTAAACCCAAGAAATAGCTAAAAACATGAGAAAAACAGTTGTTTTCCTGTTATTGACACTAACAGGAACAATAGCTACGCACTCACTTTCACTTTACGCACAAGAAAAACCCAAATTTGCCATTACCACTATCAAAAAAGCTGACTATTGTCCAAGTGGTGGCGTCAATTACAAAGAAGGTTTTGTGAAAGCTGACATGCCTGACACTGAAGTAGAAATTACGCTATACCTTCAGAACTATGATAACACCTGGACAAAAAAGCACTTTAAACACAAAGGCTCAGGTTTTATACAACTCAACCTCTCCTCCTGTAATTTTACCGGAAACTATTATGCTTATGCTAAATACACCAACGTATTAAGTATGTCTGTTCCTTCATTGCAGGATATCAAAGAAAAGCATAAGCAATTGGGAAACCATCCAAAGTTCCGAATTTCCAAACAAACAAAAATAAAGGATTGTACTAGTGAGCAGGATGGAATATGTTTTCAGGAAGGACAGGTATTCACTCCAAACGGTGAAGCTGTTTCTATCACTATTTTCATGCAGAAACAGGATGGCTCATGGCGTAAAAAGCATTTTCGGTATGTAGGCAGTGGTACTCTACCACTAGACATTAAGGATTGTGACCTGAATGGAATTTACAAGACACGTATAACTGTCGAATCATCCAGATAAAAAAGCGGGAACCTGATGGCTCCCGCTTATATATAACTTGTCTTATAGATTACAGCTCCAATGGCTTGTACTCCAAGTCAAATGCGTCTGCAACAGCCTTGTAAACAACATCACCTTTGATGATATTAAGACCTTTTTTAAGCTCTGCATTATCTTTACAAGCCTGCTCCCAGCCTTTTCCTGCTAGCTCAATTGCGTATGGCAATGTAGCGTTAGTCAAAGCAAGAGTTGAAGTGTAAGGAACTGCACCTGGCATGTTTGCTACACAGTAATGCAGGATACCGTCTACTTCATATACTGGCTCAGCATGTGTTGTTGGTTTTGTTGTTTCAAAACAACCTCCTTGGTCAACAGCAACGTCAACAAGCACTGCACTTTCTTTCATATCTTTCAGCATCTCTCTTGTAATCAAGTGAGGCGCTTTAGCTCCAGGGATCAGTACCGCACCAATCACCAAATCAGCTTCTTTAATTTCTGCTCTGATGTTGTACTCCGAAGACATCAGAGTCTTAACATTTGCAGGCATGATATCATCAAGTTCTCTCAATCTAGGCAAGCTGATATCCATGATCGTAACATCAGCACCAAGTCCTGCTGCCATCTTAGCAGCCTGGGTACCTACGATACCACCACCAATTACCAAAACTTTTGCAGGCTTAACACCTGGAACGCCACCCATCAAGATACCACGACCTCCCATAGGTTTCTCCAAGAATTTAGCACCTTGGTTAGTAGCCATTCTACCAGCTACCTCAGACATAGGAACCAATAGAGGCAAGCTTCTGTCAGCTTTCTCAACAGTTTCATAAGCCAAGCAAACCGCCTTACGATCAATCATTGCCTTTGTTAGTGGCTCATATGATGCAAAGTGGAAGTAAGTGAATAGCAACTGATCTTCTTTGATCAACTCATACTCAGGCTCAATAGGCTCTTTCACCTTCATGATCATTTCAGCAATAGCATACGTTTCTTCAATTGAAGAAAGGATCTTAGCACCTGCTGCAACGTATTCCTCATCCGGAAAACCACTGCCTTTACCCGCAGTAGATTGTACATAGACAGTATGTCCTCTTTTTACCAGTTCTTGTGCACCTGCTGGAGTCAGTGCCACACGGTTTTCATTGTTCTTAATTTCTTTAGGAACACCAATAATCATGGTTACAAATGTTTAATAATTGAAAACGTCATTGCTATGATTGGCCTGTCACAACGCAACACCGCCATTTGTAGAAGTCTGTCAGTAGTAATGATACATAAGACATTACTCCCCTTTGTTGCCGCAAAACTATAAATTTGTTTGATATATGCACACGGTTTATTTCAAAAAGTTGTGTATAAAATACACTAATTGAATAGGTTTTATCTTAAAAGCACTGATATCCGTGATTATCATTTCATGATTAGACACAAAAAAGCCGTAAACTACTGATTTGCAGCTTACGGCTATTTACAATATATACTATGGCTAAAGATACTTTTTAGTAACCAAGTGATTGGTTTTCTACTGATGCTTGCTCCAAAAGTTTGGAGTACTGGTCAGGCGTAATGTCTTTTGTGAAGTATTTGATAGGATTTACTTTCTTTCCTTTATAAACTACTTCATAATGAAGGTGCGGTGCAGTAGATCTACCCGTATTTCCTACTTCCCCGATTAACTGACCTCTCACAACCTTCTCTCCATTCTTAACATGGAATTTTGACATGTGAGCATATTTGGTTGCATAACCAAAGCCATGGTCTATCTCAATTTGCCAGCCATATCCACTGTTTGACTTTTTGGCCATTGTGACTTTACCATTACCCGTAGCGTAAATTGGAGTTCCTTTATCTGCTGAGAAGTCAATACCTGTATGAAGTTTTCTAACTTTCAGAATCGGGTGGAATCGCATACCAAAACCAGAAGCCAACCTTTTGAGGTTCTTGTTATCAACTGGCTGAATCGCAGGAATTGAAGAGAGCATTTCAGCCTTATTTAAAGCCAACTCTGTAATATCATCATACGATTTCGTCTGGATATACATTTGTCTCTTCAGGTTATCTATCTTTTCAAAAGAAGACGTGATAAGATCCTCTCTGGATAACTTCTTATCCAAAAGGTCTTGATATTTTTGGCTACCGCCAACACCCGCCGTTCTTACTTCAGAAGGGATTGGATCTGCTTCAAAAATAACGCGATAGATGTTATTGTCTCTGTCTTGCAGCATCGCCAAGACTTGGTTGGCTTCCTGTACTTCGTCATCCAACAACTCATATTGGTATAACAACTCATCATTTTCTTTACGAAGTCTTGCCTCTTCTGCTGATGGGAAATACTTATCGTATACCAGCGAAAAGATGAAACCGAATACAGAACATAAAAAAAGTATTCCTATACCATTGATAATAATATCGAAGTTTGATGTTCTGATTCGCTCATAACGACACGTTTCCGTATCGTAGTAATATTTGATCTTAGCCATAACAACTTCAAATTCGGTTCTTTTTTCTAGCTTTTGGATGCAATTGCAACTAAAAAGCGGGGGAAATTACAAAATCACCCGTACATAATTGGGCTGAAAAGTATGCATTTTTCTTGAAAAAATCACATAATTGAACTTTTTCATAGATTTTTATGCATTTTTCTTAGCGATTTTACAAACTCCGTGCTATAAAACACCTAACGGAATTTTTTCAAACTTATTCCTCTAGAACGTTTTTCTATTAACTTTGCAGGAACCTGTTTTTTCGACAGATAAGAAAGGATAAATAGACTGAAATACAGCCAATATTAAGATACATTTGGATAATAAGATGGATGCAAAAACGATAAGGAAGAATTTCCTCGATTTTTTTCAGGAAAAACAGCATGAGATTGTGCCATCCGCACCACTGGTAGTGAAAAATGACCCGACACTGATGTTTACAAATGCGGGGATGAACCAGTTTAAGGACTATTTTCTAGGCAACAAGACAGCTGAAACAACTAGAGTAGCAGATACACAAAAATGTCTTCGAGTATCTGGTAAGCACAACGACCTTGAGGAAGTAGGTATCGATACCTACCACCACACCATGTTTGAAATGCTGGGTAACTGGTCATTTGGTGACTACTTTAAAGAAGAGGCCATAGCCTGGGCGTGGGAGTTGCTTACGAAACGTTTTGACCTACCTAAAGACCGCATGTACGTTACTGTATTTGAAGGTGACAGCAGTGATGGGCTTGAGGCTGATAATGAAGCAGCTGAATTCTGGAAAAAACATATCGAGGAAGACAGAATCATTTTTGCATCCAAAAAAGATAATTTCTGGGAAATGGGTGATCAGGGCCCGTGTGGACCTTGTTCAGAAATCCACATCGACTTAAGAGATGAAACTGAAGTATCAAAAGTTTCAGGTAAATCTCTAGTAAATGAGGACCACCCATTGGTAGTGGAAATCTGGAACCTTGTATTCATGCAATTCAACAGAAAGGCAGACGGTTCACTTGAGCCACTTCCTGCCAAACACGTGGATACAGGTATGGGCTTTGAACGTCTGGCAATGGCGATTCAGGGTAAGAAATCCAACTACGATACAGACGTATTCCAACCAATGATTCAGTTCCTAGCGAAGAAAGCAGGAAAAGAATACGGTAAGGATGAGAAAACGGATATTGCTATCCGTGTAATTGCTGACCACATCAGAGCAATCACGTTTGCGATTGCGGACGGACAGTTACCATCCAACAACAAAGCTGGCTATGTGATCAGACGTATCCTGAGAAGAGCTGTACGTTATGGTTACACTTTCCTTGGTTTTGAGGAGCCATTTATGTACCAACTTGTGGACATTCTTGCTGACCAGTTCAAGGAAGTTTTCCCTGAGGTTGTAGCACAGCAAGACCTAATTGAAAAGGTAATCAAGCAAGAAGAAGCTGCTTTCCTTAGAACACTTGACAAAGGTCTGCGTATCCTGAATGATTTGATGGAGAGCAACCAATCGTCAAAAGTAATCCCAGGTAAAGAAGCTTTTGAACTTTACGATACTTATGGCTTTCCATTTGACCTGACTTCACTGATTGCGCGTGAAAACGATTTTAGTGTAGACGAAAAAGGCTTTAATGAAGCGATGACAGAACAGAAAAACCGTTCAAGAGCAGCGGCTGTTTCTGAGAAAAGTGACTGGACTGTAGTGCACCCTGGCGATGAAGTAAACTTTGTAGGGTACGATTCAACTACGGCATCCGCTCAAATTTTGAGATACCGTGAGGTAACTGAAAAGAAAAAGACGATTTTCCAACTGGTATTGGACAACACGCCATTCTACCCTGAAGGTGGTGGACAAGTTGGTGATAAAGGTATCCTGATTTCAGGTGATGAAAAAGTTGCCATTTTCGATACGAAAAAGGAAAATGACCTGATTATTCATTATGCCAACAAGCTACCTTCTGACTTGGAAAGCGAAGTGTTCTGCCAAGTGAATGAAGATGCTAGAAGGCTGACTGAAAACAATCACTCTGCAACTCACTTGCTACATGCTGCTTTGAAAGAGGTATTGGGTGACCATGTAGCCCAAAAGGGTTCATTGGTAAACGACAAGGTACTTCGTTTCGACTTCTCTCACTTCCAAAAAGTGACAGAGGAAGAAATTGCTGCAATCGAAAAAAGAGTGAATGAAAAGATCCGTGAAAACATCCAACTGAACGAGCAACGCAATACGCCTATTGAAGAAGCGAAAGCAATGGGTGCTACAGCTCTGTTCGGAGAGAAATACGGTGACAGCGTTCGTGTAATTACATTCGACAAGGATTACTCTATTGAACTTTGTGGTGGTACACACGTTCCTGCTACAGGCAAAATCGGTCTATTCAAGATAGTTACTGAAACTTCTGTAGCAGCTGGTGTAAGACGTATCGAAGCAATTACAGCTGATGCGGCAGAGGCTTATGTAAATGAGCAACTAAACCTACTTGCTGAAATCAAGGCGCTACTGAAAAACCCGAAAGACCTTGTTAAGTCTGTTTCGGATATGTCAGATGAAAAGGCTGCCTTGAGTAAAGAAGTAGAGAAGCTACGTAATAAAGAACTTCAGTCAGTAAAAGCTGAGATTGCCAAAAGTGCAGAAGTAAAAGACGGCTTCAACTTTATTGCTCAAAAAGTAGAGGTACCTAATGCACAACTGTTAAAACAATTGGCTTACGACCTGAAAGCAGTTGTGGACAACATGTTCTTGGTACTTGCAGCAGATATCGAAGGCAAACCTCAGATTGCCGTGATGATTGATGAGGAACTGGTAAAATCTAAAGACCTTCATGCTGGTAAGATTGTAAAAGAACTAGCCAAGGAAATCAGAGGCGGTGGTGGCGGCCAGCCATTCTTCGCTACTGCAGGTGGTAGTGACATCAGCGGACTCGACGCAGTTGTTGCGAAAGCCAAAGAATTGGTCTAACAATATTTCAAAAGGGTTGAGCTTGAATGCTCAATCCTTTTTCTTTTAGAATAAGATATCAGAGGCTTTGTATTCATTCCTGAAAACAATTTCCTCTTATCACCTCTTTTCTCTAAAAAGAATTAAACCTGAACCACTATGTTTACTGGAATCATAGAAGCATTAGGCGAAATTGTCAACATTGAAAAAGACAGAGAGAACATCACTTTCACCGTCAAATCAGCTATTTCGCACGAACTGAAAATTGACCAAAGCTTGGCACACAACGGTGTTTGTCTAACAGTCACTAAAATCGAAGGGGACGAGCATCAGGTAGTAGCCATCTATGAAACGCTTCAGAAAACCAACCTTGGCAAACTAGAAAAAGGAAGCCTTGTCAACCTTGAGCGTTGTATGCCTGCTCATGGTCGCTTTGATGGCCATATTGTACAAGGACATGTTGACCAGATTGGTACTTGTATCGCAAAAGCAGACGAACAGGGAAGCTATAGGTTTACTTTTGAGTACGACCCCAACAAAGGAAACTTCACGGTTGAAAAAGGGTCTATCACAATCAACGGCACCAGCCTTACAGTGGTAGATGATACTGAAGGACAGTTCAGCGTCGCTATTATCCCATACACTTATGAACACACCAACTTCAAGCAAATTGAAGTAGGGACTACTGTCAATCTGGAGTTTGACATTCTAGGTAAATACATGCAAAAGATGATGGAGAGAATGAAGAAATAACACTCAACATCATAAACATACCAAAAGTGATTTGAGGTATTAAAACAGGATTTTATTTGTATGAGTAATGAATCCTTTTTATACTTCAAATCATTTTTATTTTTGTACATATTTCTCAAGCCCCAAACGGTACGTTTAGCTTGAAACCAATTACAATTAAATCGAAGGTATTGGTAACATTCATCAGGCGTTAAGGCCAACAAACCTGAGTTACGTGACAAAGCCTTAAACCATAGGCAATACCAATATCAACTAAACAAAATAAATCATGAACTGCATTATCGTTGACGACGAAGAAGTATCGAGAATGATTGTCAGAGATTTCGTGGAAAGAACCCCTTCATTGAAACTGATTGCGGAATGTGACAATGCGGTAGAGGCTTTCAAAATCATGAAAGAAGAAGCCATTGACATCATTTTCTTGGATATAGAAATGCCTGAAATGACCGGTATTGAACTGGTTCAATCCTTGGATAGCCTGCCACAAGTAATCCTGATTACAGGCAGAAAAGATTTTGGTGCTGAAGCTTACGAATACAGTTTGACTGATTACCTGATCAAACCCATCAATTACCCTCGCTTTATGAAAGCGGTGGAAAAAGCACAAAATAACCTGCAAAAGGATATTCTGGACACACAAGGCAATGACGACAACATTTATGTCAAAGCTGACAACCGTATTGTCCGTATCAAACTGTCTGATATATACTTTATAGAAGCTCTTTCCGACTATGTGATTATCAATATGGAAAGCAAGAAATATATCATTCACTCTACCATGAAAGGACTTGAGCAGAAGCTCCCTTCCGATATGTTTACACGAGTGCACAGGTCCTACATTGTCAACCTCACCAAGATTGACAGCATTGAGGATATGTCGATTGTAATGCCACAAAAAGCCATTCCAATCGGTAACTCCTATAAGAGTGCGTTCCTGTCTAAACTGAATTTCTTGTAATCGACCATTGAAGTAATCATCACTTGGAAGTACCTTTTTTATCTTTTGAAGACTCAAATAAGCAAATACGCTCTCAGGTACTTGCTGCATTTGAAGCTTTTTATGACGGACAACAGTACATCATGGGGCAAAAACTGCAAAAGTTTGAAGAGCAGTTTGCCTCCTTCTGTAACTCCAACTATTGTGTTGGTACAGGCAATGGCATGGATGCCCTTTATCTTGCACTGAAAGCCTTGGGAATAAAAAAAGGAGATGAGGTGATCGTACCTGCACTGACTTTTGCCGCAACTGGTTTAGCTGTTATACATACAGGTGCTACCCCTATTTTTGTGGATGTAATTCCTGAAACAGGTAATATTTCCCCATCACAGGTTAAAAATGCTATTACTTCTAAAACAAAAGCTGTAATCCCTGTCCACCTTTATGGACATCCCTGCCAAATCAGTGAGATAATGGAGATAGCATCCACACAGGGACTTTTTGTCGTTGAGGATAATGCACAAGCTCAAGGGGCTACCTTCAATAGAAAGCGAACGGGCAGTTTTGGACATTTAAGTGCAACAAGCTTTTACCCTACCAAGAATCTTGGTGCGTTGGGAGACGCCGGAGCCATTACAACCAATGACCAAACGCTTTACGAAAAATGCCTTCGGTTACGGAACTATGGTTCATCTGACAAATACATTCATGATACTTTTGGAACCAACTCAAGACTTGATGAGCTTCAAGCCGCTATCTTAAATATTAAGCTTGAGTATTTAGAAAGGTGGAATGAAGAAAGAAGAACGATTGCCCGTTGGTATCTGGAAAGGCTTTCATCACTTGTACAAATAAAGCTTCCTGTCGAACAGGAAGGTTATCAACATGTCTACCATTTATTCACAATCCAAACGGAGAAAAGGGATGAACTTCAGACTTTTTTACATCAAAAAGGCATCGGCACTTTGATTCATTATCCTGTACCGATGCACTTACAAAAAGTCTTTGCTGACTTATCCCGAAACAAGAAGAGTTTTCCAGTTGCTGAGCGCATTGCAAAGACAACATTGAGTCTTCCAATTTATATTGGGTTAAGTGAAACAGAGGTTGACTATGCCTGTCAGCAAATCCACCAATTCTTTACCTCTTAGAATGAGAATCCAAAACGGAAATTGAAAAGCCAACTATCCTCTTCAGAAAAACTCATATAAAGTGATAGGGCAGCGATGTTAAATGGTGCAACAAAAAAGCCCCCACCAAAGCCATTGTGCCACTTATCTGAGTCTTCACCATCCAACCAAACCCTACCGCTATCCCAAAAGGCCGAAACACCACCTGACCCTCTTAAGTAAGGGGTATTGATTCGGAACAATTGTAATCGGCTTTCTAGGTTGGTAAACATGTAATGTCTTCCCCAAAATATTTCTTTTCTATAACCTCTCAGGTTTTGTACGCCTCCCAATCTATTTGACATAATGAAAGAATAGTCACCAAAGTTAGCAGCGCCTCCCACTCTTCCTGCCAAGGTCAACAATGTTGGCAAGCGAAAAGAATAATAAATAGAACCTTCCCCTTTCAAATTGAAATAATGTTCATAATCATTTGAGAGTGGTGCATAAGCTGTAGCCTCAGCTTCAAAAACAGCCCCATAAGTAGGTAACATAGGTCGATCTCGACCGTCTGCTTTCATATTGACTTGAGCTCCCAAGTAATTATAGTGAGTTTCAAAAACTCCCTCATTTTCTTCAGCAAATTGTCCAATAAAGCGTTCATTATTATCCCTATCTTCATCGATCTCTGCTCTATTTAATGCTGCGCCAAATGCAAAGTGACTTCTCTGTCTCTCTCCCATAAACTTCTTGAGCATGATTTTTCCCATAGAACGTTCATGGTTCAGTCTATAAAACTTGAAGTTATCGCCGTCATATTCATTCTCATTCCCAAGGCCTGCAAAGTTACTGACATAGGTTGGCACATTAATATCTGCCTCTACTGACAAAGCCAAGTCACCCAACACCTTTGTAAAATCTCCACGGTAAACGATGCGGTTCGCTGCTGTAAAAGGGGAAATACCCAACAATATCAAATGCTGTGAAGAGAATGGCTCTTTTCTGAAACCATATCGCTGAATCAGTGTCCCCCCTCCTATGATTAGAAGGTCATCCACATTATAAGTGGCAAAAAGTAAAGGATACGCCACATTTGGCTTATAAGCTTTACGGTTATAGTTGTTGACTGACACGTCATCACTCAACATTAGGCGAGTATCTTTTCCCTTATTGACTTTAGTATCCCCTTTGGTGTCATATACCAATGTTCCATTTCCTAAAAAAATCCCTGCATTACTGTTATCCTCGACTACATCTTCTCCTTCTCCTCCAATAATCCTTACCTTGATGCCATTCTTGGATGTTCCATTCAGCTTAAACTCATCTTCTCCTCCAAAGCCATAAAGGCGTACTTCCTTGGTTTCATCAGGGTAAAAGGTTCGATGATAAAGCTCCTGCTTCAAGTTTCCTTTCTTACTGATTTTCCTTACGGTTACTGCTGTCTCCCCATTCTCTTTCCGTTCTACTTCAAACAACTCTTTCTTATCAGAACCTGTCACATCCACCTCTTTGGCTAGTGAAGTGTACAACTCTGCCGCATACTCAGGTATCTTATCCCGTCTGGCTTTTAGTTTTCGAACCGTTTCACTCCCCACTAATGCTTGTACTGTATCCGGCCATTCTGCTACAGCCTTTTCAATAGACGCATCCGTCAATCTTGCTTTCAGAGAATCTGCTTCAGCAATCCATTCCTCTTCTGAGGCTTCAGATAAAAATGACCTATCAAAATAACGGGCGTTAAAAGCTAATCCCTCTGGCCACCTAATTTCATCATTAAAACCTTCCAGTTTAGGAAGTGCCCACTTTCGGGAAGCTATTTTCGGAAGAATACCTTCATTAATAAAAAATACCTGATCCCGGTCTCGAGGTATTGGACGAAACATCTTTCCTTTGCCCTCATTTTCAAAACTCGCCCATCGCCATTGGTCATCATGTCTGTCCCAATCGGCAATCACCATATCAAAAAGGCGGCTTCTAAGTACAAACTTATAGTCAATTACATTATCGTTATCTTCCTTAACCTTTTCCAATACCTTACCTGTACTGTAAATCTTTTCAGAGTTACCAAAATAAGCAGCATCGCTCCAATCATCGTCCGGTCTTTCCTCATATAAGTAAAGTCCATTCGCAAACTCCTCTCTATAATCACCAAATCGGGGATCATCAGGAACGTAAACCAGTTTGGGGTTTGTATGGTAAATACCTGCTGCTTCAGCCAAAGAAGGAACTATATATGCGCCATACGGGTTGGATGCCGAAATTTGATCCTGCACAATATCTTCTGCCACTGTTCCACGCAGGAATACAGGAATCGCCTTTGCAGGGTATTTCTCAACAGAACGCAATACATACTGTTTTTCATCAGGAGCCTCCAACCGTAAAGATCTTGTTTGCATGCCGCCACCCCGCTTCACTATCTTCAAACCTCCATGCTCACTACCAATATCAAAAACAGGCACTTCCACAGGAGCTTTCCATACATCTCTGTAATTATCTCCCATGTAATTCCTCTTGGATTTACCTGCTGTATACTGGTCACTTGCTACTGCCATAACCGTGCTGTCTGCAAATGCTTTCACATTCACTATTTCAGGTTCAGGCTCTCCTTGGTAAGGAGCTGTAAACAGATATTGGGAATATATTACCTCTCCCTTTTTATCTCCTTTTCCTACATAAAAATCTACCCATACCGCTCCATCCTTGTAAAAGCTTACTTCGGCAAAACCAATTTCCTCTGCATGAAACCTTGAGTAAGAACCGCCTTTCACATAAGTCGTTTTACTACCCGATCCACTCACAATGTACTGTACACTGTCCTTGACTATATGCTGTAAACTATGCTCATGCCCTGCTGCATAAATCAGATTGGGATGCTCCTTGAATATGGCTTCAAAGCGTTCCACCATGTATTTGTAACGGAAATTAGACTTGTCTTGAGGGCTAATACCCAGTTTGCGGGAAAGGGGGTGAATAGACCCTATTATAGGCAATGGTACATACAACCAAGGTTTAATGAGTGTAAGAGGAAACACATGGTCATTGAAACTGAACTTTCCTCCATGGGAACCATAAGTGTACATTGGGTGATGCCCAACCACTATGATTTTCTTATGCGAGTTACTTTTGATAATATCCTCAAGCTGCGAGATTACATCCTCTTCTGTTTCGATTTCATCACATTGATCTCCTTTAGGCTTATCCCAAGGGAATACCATCCATTCAGTATCCAGCACCACCATGAGAATTTCATCATTTAGGGGTATGGCAATTGGCCCTGGGCAACCACCGTCAGGTATAAGCACATTTTTGTTCATCAACTTATCCACATAAGCATTTTCTCTTATGATGTAAGCATACCCATCTCGACTTCCTTGATTCCAATCATGGTTACCAGGAATCATGACTATATCACCCTTATAATCCAAAAATGGGCTAAGCTGATTAAACAACCTTCCTGTATCAAGTTGTACAAATAGGTCATCCCCTTCCCTAACTCCCCAAGGGTATACATTATCTCCCAGATAAATTACAGCTGAATTGACTCCTGCCTTTTTTGCACGTTCCTTCAGTAAGGTGACATTATCATCTTTTTCGATAGCATCTCCTCCATCACCGATAAGTAGAATGGTATAGGATTTTTCAGTATCAGAAGGTCGCTCCTGTGCAAAAAGAATTACAGGAAAGCATAAAAGCAGAGATAGTAGACTATGTAAATAGTTTTTGTTCATTATGATAAAAATTGGCGCTTCCGCATTAGAGTTCACCTCAATCCTTATAACCTACGGTTACCTTTCATAAGGAAAGTACAATATATAACCTCTTTTACCCCGCCCCTCACTTCCTATCAGTAGGTCTCCATTGGGCAAGAAGGTAATCGCTTCAGGCTGTCTGTAGATTTCATCATCCAAGAGAGCCACTTCTTCCAGTTGCTGGTCAGGAGAAAGCACTACGAGCTTTTTGCCTTGATGCGCCAAAACAAAATAAGACTGTGTGTTTGGGTGGATGGCTATTCCAGAAGGCATAAAATCTTTGTCTGCATCTTCATTTACCTTATCAAAATCACCTGAATCGATTTCTATAAAAGCCGATTCCTCCAGTTGCTCCGTTTCCAAAGACCATCGGTAAACAGGCGTTTTCTTTTTCTTTTTACCATCAATGCCTCCACGTCCTTTCGGAACCACAAGTAAGTATGCTCCATCAGCAGAAAAGCAAAGTCCTTCCAAATCATTCTTTCTTGTAAAAGGAAGTTCATAAACTGTTGTTTCGGCTTCCTCATCCATCAACCTTACCCGATGAAGCTTTCCGTCACTACTGATTACAAATACCTCATCTCCTCTTACAGCAACGCCTTCATAGTCATCCGGCTTTCCAAACTTCTGTTTCCCAACCACCTCTTCAGCTTTTAGGTCATAAAAGAATAGATAGCCCAACTCGTCCTGCACACAAACGATCAGATCATCTTTCCAATAAGATATTCCTGAAATCTCCTGTAACTCGGCAGGCATATTGTATTTTTTGGTAGGTGCATTGATAGCATATCCAGCGATCATGTCAACATAATTTGAGGTGTCATGCTCTGAGTATTCTGTCGATTGGCTGTTTCGCCCACATGAGCAGGTCAAAAAGAGAAGAATTATGGGCAGCATCGCCATTATGTGTTGCTGTCTGACAGCTTGTAGAATTTTGTCCATCCGCTTTCGGTATTGTAAAACATTGTTACCGAGTGTAACAATTTCAATATATTATGGTTTTCTTGCAAGGTATAATTGTTGTATTATCAGACAAGTTCATTTTACCGATAATCAACTTCAATACAATTGCTTAGCTCAATTCACATAGCTTAATCAATTAAAATGCAAGAAGCTACAGTTCAAGATAAAGCTCCTTCTAGTAAGAAAAAGAAGCGAAAGGAATACACCAAGGGAGTGGAAACAATGTTCAGGATTACATCCCGAAACCACATTAACCTAAGTGAAATGGCTGACAATAAAGCCAATATCATGATTACGGTTAATACCACCATAATTTCCCTCTTCTTCTATTTGATCTACAGGTTCTATGTAGAAGGGGTTATGATTATTCCAACTACACTTTTTATGCTGACGAGCCTTGGCTCAGTCCTGTTTGCAATATTGGCGACCCTCCCGAATATTACAAAAGGTACTTTCAGCCGTGAGGAGGTCATGCAAGGAAAAACCAATCTGCTGTTCTTTGGAAACTTCCATGAGGTTTCGCTGGAAGAATTCCAATGGGGCATGAAGTACATTATGGAGACAGAAGATGCTGTTTACCAAAGTATGGTCATGGACATCCACCTTCTAGGTAAAGTGCTTGCCCGTAAATACAAGCTGTTGAGGATTTCTTATACGATCTTCATGATCGGTATTGTCATTTCGTCAATAACCTTTTTAGTCCTGATGAATATTTACGGCATCTAGTATGTCCCAACTCTTTGTTACTTATAATGGTTATAGGTATAACAGCAGGTTTTGATTCACCAAAATTTCCCTGATTCCTAATGCAAGAGCGACTTATTCAACAATCCATTACAGAAAAGGCTGAACAATTCGTCAATGAATTTTTCAAGGAAAAGAAAGACCACAAGTTCTTTTTCCATTCACTTGCGCACACCAAAGAAGTAGTGGAAAACGTCAAGAAGATTGGTCAGGCTGAAGGTATTTCAGAAGAGGAAGCTGAAGCCCTCTGCATTGCCGCATGGTTTCATGACACAGGGTACCACCACTCCTGTTATGCTCACGAAGAAAGCAGCGCCATCATTGCCGAGAAGTTTCTGAAAGCAAATAATGCTGATAAAGCGCTGATTGAAAAGGTAAAGCAGTATATTTTGGCTACCAAACTTCAGCAGCTTCCCCAAACACTTCCAGAGAAGATTATAAAGGATGCAGACCTTTTTCATTTAGGGACTGAGGATTTTGAGAAAAAAAGCAAGCTCCTCCATCAGGAATTGAAAGAAGTGTTTGGTAATACTTGCAGTTCTGAAAAATGGAAGGAAAACAATGTCACTTTCCTAAGCAAGCACCAATACTTCACAGACTATGCATTGGAACATTTGGAGCCTGTAAAGCAAGCTAACCTAGAGAAGGTTATCAAAGAAACAGAAAACAATTCAGGTGCTGTAGAAGAAAAAAAGGAAAAGAAGAAGAAGAAAAAAAAGAAGAAAGAATATGTAAAAGGGGTTGAAACCATGTTCAGAATTGTTGCCCTGAATCATATAAACCTGAGTGATATGGCTGACAAGAAAGCCAATATCATGATTTCAGTCAATTCCATGATTTTGTCTTTGATCTTCTATTTGATCTACAGACAGCATGTTCAGGATTTTATGTTCATTCCAACAACAATTTTTGCAACAACTTCCTTAGTAACAGTCGTATTAGCATTAATGGCTACTCGTCCTAATATAATGGAAGGGAAATTCAGCAAGGACAAAGTATTGGATGGCAAAACCAACTTGATGTTCTTTGGTAATTTCCATAACTATACTTTAGACGAATATACATGGGCCATGAAGCATACCATGAAAAAAGGCGATGCCGTCTACGATAACATGATCATGGATATTCATGCATTAAGCCATGTCTTAGCCCGTAAATACAAGCTGCTCCGAAGGTCTTATACAGTATTTATGTATGGAATCGTACTTTCTGTAATTGCATTCCTACTTACTTTAGGCTTTGAGAGTCATCTTGTTAATTAATCCATAAAAGCATTTATAAATGGTCAACTACTATCAATATAAAACATGGAAAAGCCTATTCCACACCCTTATTACTTGGATATTGGCAGTACAGCTTTTCCGCTTGATTCGCCTTGTCGGCATTACTGAGTATGAATCAGACTCAATGGTCACCAGTATATTCAAACAGACTATGTTTGATCATAGCTTACTGATTACTACCATAATTGGTGCTGCGGTTGGTGTTCTTTTCTGGTTGAATCAATATATCTTCAAAAAGGTAGAACGCAAGTACATGATGTGCTATGCAAATTCATTGATTTACAGAGGGGTATCGTTCCTTACCGCTGTCATTATTGCAATCGTACTAAGCCTTATCATTTTGGCTGTAGCCGCTACACATTACAATAATGTGGGTTTAGTAGATGTCATCAGTATTTTCATTTTTGATAAAACTATATTGGTATTTTCGCTCTATATACTGGTTTGGGCAACCATCATCAACTTGATTGCCCAAATCAAAGACAAGTTAGGTCCTGGTGTATTCTTCCATCTTATGACAGGTAAGTACCAGATCCCAAAGGAGGAAGATCGCATCTTTATGTTTATTGACCTTAACAACTCTACCCAGCTTGCAGAGAAACTGGGACATTTGAAGTATAGTCAAATGCTGCAAGAGTACTATCGTGACCTGACTGACAGCATCTTCAAATACGGAGCTGAAGTTTATCAGTATGTAGGCGATGAAGTAGTATTAACATGGAAGACAAAAGAAGGATTGAAAAAAGCCAATTTCATTAGATTGTTTTTTGACTTCCAAGATAAGATTAAACAGAAGGCTCAAGTATATACAGACAAATATGGAGTTGTACCTAGCTTCAAAGCGGGTGCTAATATGGGGCTCGTCACTGTAGCTGAGGTAGGAATCATCAAAAAGGAAATTGCTTATCATAGTGATGTCTTGAATACTGCCTCAAGGCTTATGTATAAATGTCAGGAACTGCATGAAAAGTTTTTGATTACAGAAAAGTTAGCGAAGGCTATTCCATCATTGGTTTATGTAAACCTTGGCTCTGTACCGTTGAAAGGAAAAAGTAAGGAAGTCAATGTTTGTGCTATACGTACTTTAAAACAACTTCAAGCTAACACAAGTAAAGTTATTGTACCCTCCGGACAGTTGAAACAGGCTTAAGGCTTTTCTATTCTAAAAGCTTAAAACCCCTCCTAGATACAACAGGAGGGGTTTTTATTTGCTCTTTTAGTAACATACTAACCTTTACCTTAAAAATTTATCAATTAAACTAGCCATCAAAGCCGATTAATTAAAAATAATTCAACATTTCTATGTTTAATTTGAAAATACAATAAAAATCAATTCATTTACTTAAATTATTTGCAATAAAAGAGAGTTTTATTTTACTTTGTATCAACAAGAAAGGGAAATACTTAAAGAAATATCAATCAAACGAGATGATATTTGAAAAAATAGTAAAGTTCAACTTTAGGGAACTTTATCTACAGACAGAATAGAACCACACACTGTAGGGTGATGAAACTGGCAGACATGCCCTCCTGTCTCGGGGGTGGGGAGTCCGGCACAAAGCCTCAAGGATTTGATGATTTTCTATCTACAAACCTTTGTTGCCTAACCGCCCCGTGAAGGTTCGACTCCTTCCCCTACAGCTGCTCTTATAGCAAACGGCTATAATTGAGTATTTGAAATAGAATATACAACTACACACTGTAGGGTGATGAAACTGGCAGACATGCCCTCCTGTCTCGGGGGTGGGGAGTCCGGTACAAAGCCTCAAGGATTTGATGATTTTCTATCTACAAACCTTTGTTGCCTAACCGCCCCGTGAAGGTTCGACTCCTTCCCCTACAGCTGCTCTTATAGCAAACGGCTATAATTGAGTATTTGAAATAGAATATACAACTACACACTGTAGGGTGATGAAACTGGCAGACATGCCCTCCTGTCTCGGGGGTGGGGAGTCCGGTATAAAGCCTCAAGGATTTGATGATTTTCTATCTACAAACCTTTGTTGCCTAACCGCCCCGTGAAGGTTCGACTCCTTCCCCTACAGCTTTCAACTGAATTGAGATTTCAGACACAAAGCAAGAGAAACAAAGTCTCAACTCTTAGGTCTAACATCTCAAATCTAAATCACACTGTAGGGTGATGAAACTGGCAGACATGCCCTCCTGTCTCGGGGGTGGGGAGTCCGGTATAAAGTCTCAAGGATTTGACGATTTTCTATCTGCAAACCTTTGTTACCTAACCGCCCCGTGAAGGTTCGATTCCTTCCCCTACAGCATACTGTAACTTTCAAAAAAAGTAGTAACCCTCTGGTCAGTGTCACTCATTGGCTGGGTTACTACTTTTTTTATTGGTCCTTGCCAAGGTTTCGATCCATTTCTTCAGCCACAGCCGCCAAAAAACTCACTACTTCTTGGTAGAACTTAATGTCTATTTTTTCAAATGTATCTGTTGGTTTGTGATAATCAGGATGGTCCTCAACTCCAAAGTAGAGAAACGGGATACCTTTTTTATGAAAATAGCCATGATCTGAAGCAAACACCCAATTCTCAGCTCCCTTATCCTTTGGTCTATCATGACCAAACTTCAACTTGAAATCAAAACTTGAAGCTACTCGTTTCACAATAGGTTTAAGAAAAGCGTACTGGTGAGTTCCTGCTGTATAAAGCACGTTATGCTCACCGCCTCTACTTACCATGTCCAGATTGATATTCAAAACGATTTGGTCTTTTGAAAGCGGCCCCTCATAGATAAACGACTTCGCCCCTTGTAATCCCATTTCTTCCGCATCAAACGCTGCAAAAAGTATTGAATACAATGGAGGGTTTATATTGAAAAAATTTGCTATTTCAAGCATTGCTGCCACACCAGAAGCATTGTCATCAGCTCCGTTGTAAATCTCTACGCCATTAGCGCCCATATGATCATAATGAGCAGAAACCACTATAAACTTGTCCTTGTACTGGCTCCCTTCAATAAATCCTAAAATATTAACCCCATCAAAATTGCTTCGTAGAAACTTATTGTAGAAAGTGAATGGGAAGGTATACCCTCCTCCACTTAAAGGTTTCAGGCCTATTGTCTCATATCGGCTTATGATATAATCTGCCGCTTTTTGACTACCTGTAGTCCCTGTTTTTCGTCCTTCCATTTCATCACTCGAAAGAATTTTCAAGTCTTCCACTAAAAGTGACTTTCTCTCTAATTGCTGCCCCTTTACTGTTAGAGCAGATAGCAGTAATACACAAAAAAATACAAAAAAAGACCTCATAGTATTTAGATAGTAAAAGTTAGTAGCATAAATAGGGTTGAACTCTTTTCAAGTCCTTTTCATTTACTTCTTTGATGTTAAGCAAATCAGTAAAACCCTTAAACGGCCCGTGTTGTCTCCTGAATCGAATAATTCGTTCAGCTATTTTATGCTCAACGTACGGGTGTTTTGATAATGTACGTTCATCAACTTGATTTATGGATATTTTTTTGATGAAAATAGTATCTAACAAAGCATGTTGTTGCAGTTTCTCTAACTGATAAGCTTGTATTCCCCAAACTTCCTCCAACTGACTTAAGGAATAAAAGCTTCCTCCCAATAGATTTCGGTATTTAATAATTCTTGCAGCTGTCTTTTCTCCAATTCCTTTTAAGGTGACTAGCTCTTCCTTCTTCACTTTATTGATATCAAAAAGGTCTAACCTTTTCTCCTTTATCTTTGCTCTTGGCAAACTATCAGGCAGGTCAATATAAGATGACACCATCTGATAAGTCTTCTCCGGAAAACCATATATTTTCTGCAAATCCTTTTTCACATAAAAGCGTCCTCCTTTTGCCCTGTACTTCAAAATACGTTCAGCAATATAGGATCGCACTCCTAACTTCTCCCATCCTTCTTTTGATAAAGTATTCGGATTAAAGTTAAAATATTCAACCCTCGTTTTTGTAGGAGCTGAGTCAGCTTTCAGTGTCTTATTTTCTTTTGCTGCAAGTAAAATAAAAGGCTCGAGTTCTTTATATAAAGTATCTGGAAAACCATATATCTTTTTCAGGTCTGACTTCTTATAAAACCGTCCTCCTTTACTTCGATAATTGACAATCCTGTTAGCCAATCTTTCTGATACACCCAATTTTATCCATTCTGCTTCTACTATTTCATTTGGGTCAAACACAAAATAAGCAGGAGGTTCTTGGATATGTTTTTGACTTTCAATCACAGCAACCAAACTATCCAGCAAAATCCTATCTGACTCGCTGTGATCTTCTATAAACAGGACTGACACTTTTGAAAAGATCATTGGAAAGACCAGAAACAGCACCGTAAGTGGCATCAGTACAATAAAGCCGTTGCGCTCACGGTAACTCCAACCGAAATAATTGCGTAGCCATTGATGAATGTTTTGCATTGGAAATTATTGATTGATAATCCAGACTAGGAAAAAAAGGTAGGTTTAGTTTTTTTTGCGGTATTATTTGATGCACATGGAGTCCGAGTGATCTTCATTGGGTCTCCAAGGTTTCTGTGCATAATCTCTACACGGACTTTGTTCCGTTAATTACTAACTTCTTGAATTTAAATCAACAATCATTTATGAATAACTGCATTTTTGTAGGTGTTGCTGGGGGAACGGGATCTGGAAAATCAACCGTCTCACATGAACTGATGAATATCAAAAAAGGGATTGTACAACTAGAGCAAGATGCTTATTACAAAGACCTTAAAGGGCTAAGTGTAGAAGAAAGAGCTAAAACTAACTTTGATCATCCTGATTCGATTGACTTTGATTTGTTGATTTCACATATCCTTGAGCTTAAAAAGGGAAATGCCATTGAAAGACCAGTCTATGACTTTACGACTCACTCCCGCAAAAAGGAGACGATCAGAATAGAGCCTGCACAGCTTGTTATTGTCGATGGTATACTGATTTTTGCGATCCCTGAACTACGCAAGTTACTTGATATGAAAATCTTTGTGGATACGGATGATGATGAACGTTTACTGCGAAGAATTGAGCGTGATATCAAAGAAAGAGGCAGAACGTTTGAGTCTGTAAAAGAGCAGTACCTTAAAACTGTAAAGCCAATGCACCTTGAGTTTGTAGAGCCTTCAAAACGCTATGCAGATGTGATCATTCCTAGAGGAGGTAAAAACAGGGTAGCCGTTAATATGGTCATTGCCAAAATGAAACGAATCCTGCAAAAAGGACATATGGACTAAGAGTGTCCTAAAAAAATTAGACTAGAGATTAAGTAATACCTTAAATCTCTAGTCTAGTATATCTTCAACTATATTTTATCAAACCTGTTCAGGTCATATTTTTCGATAATGTCAATTAGTTTTCGGGGGTATTTAGGGTCTGTTGCATAACCTGCCTTCTTAAGACCATATGCCCATCCTTTATAATCTGTGATTTTCAGCTCGAATAATGGTTTGTACCAAGTGCGAGAGCGAAGAAAATCTCCATGATCCTCATAAGAATGCAATACTGACTGATACTGCCTGAAGCATTCATTCTTGGCATCATCATCCATTCTGATAAAAGGTCCATCCCATGTTCCTCCACACTTTACTCCAAAATGGTTATTGGCTTCTTTTGCCAAACGGCTATTCCCTACACCCGACTCCAAAAGTCCTTGAGCCAAAGTAATGCTGGCTGGCACTCCCTTTTTCTGCATACTCATAATGGCGTAGCGCTTATAAAGGTCTATATACTCAAAAGGAGTCAGTATTTTATTAGGGTCAACATACACCTCCTGAACATTGTCTGATAGCCTGTCTGAGTCACTAATACGCTCACCTGTTGCTTCAGAATAATTGGTGGATGATAAATTATTTTTAGATGACTCAGAACGAACAGCATAACCACTTTCTGCTTTTCGTTTGATAAGGGCTTCATTTCTCATAGCCCTGTTCTGATAAGTAAATGATTTGAACTGCTGGCATGAGGACAATAGCGCCAGCCCGAACAATAGCAGTACGGTTGATACTCTCATGTGTGGAAGTAGTTTTAGTTTATCCTAAGATACGCTGTCTTTGCACTGCTATTTCTTAATATTTGTTGTTGGCTATTTGGAGCAGCATTGCAAAAGAAGACTGTTTGTCTTAATAAAAGTGTGATACGTAAACAAGTTTTGAATCACTTTGCCCTAATAAAAGGTATTCCTGTGATATATTAAAATGCAATATACATGGTATTACCAAGCATCGTATCACGAAGAAATACAATTTATCCAAAACATAGTATCAAAAAAAGCCATTTCCCATTAGAAAACAGGAAATGGCTTTTGTATTTGCTAAGACGCCTAAAACTACTTCAAGTTTTTCAGCAATTCTTTCAGTGATACTTTCTCTCCAATAAACTTATTCAGTTCACTTACAGGCAGACGGAACTGCTCCATTGTATCACGCTCACGCACCGTCACTGTATTGTCTTCCAATGTTTGGTGATCGACTGTGATACAGAAAGGAGTACCAATCAAATCCTGACGAGTATAGCGTTTTCCGATTGCATCTTTCTCCTCATATGAAACGGTGAAATCGTATTTCAACTCTTCCATCACTTCTCTTGCCTTGTCAGGCAAACCATCTTTTTTGGTCAGAGGGAAAATTGCAGCCTTGATAGGTGCCAGTGCAGGGTGGAACTTCAGGTAAGTTCTTTCCTTCGTCTTGTCACCATCCTCAATCTTCTCTTCAGTATAAGCACCACAAAGAACGGACAGGAACATACGATCCAAACCTACTGATGTCTCAATCACATATGGCACTACGTTTTTATTCAGTTCTGTATCGAAATACTGAAGTTTCTTTCCTGAAAGTTCCTGATGAGCTGTCAAGTCAAAATCTGTACGAGAATGAATACCTTCCAACTCTTTTGTTCCGAATGGGAACTTGAATTCGATATCTACTGCAGCATTGGCATAGTGTGCCGTTTTCAGGTGGTCGTGGTAAATATAGTTTTCCTCACTACCTACCAACAAGTGCCACTTCAGACGCAGGTCTTTCCAGTACTCATACCATTGCATTTCAGTACCTGGCTTCACGAAATATTGCATTTCCATCTGTTCAAACTCCCTCATACGGAAGATAAACTGACGAGCAACAATCTCGTTACGGAATGCCTTACCAATCTGTGCAATACCGAATGGAGGACGCAAACGCGTAGTATTCATTACATTCAGGAAGTTCACAAAGATACCCTGAGCTGTTTCTGGACGTAAGTAAACTTTTGCAGCATCACCAGCTACAGCACCTAGCTCAGTATTGAACATCAGGTTAAACTGACGAACCTCAGTCCAGTTTTTGGTACCACTGATAGGACAAGCAATATCACAGTCTTCAATCAACTGCTTCATAGCTGCCATATCCTCATCCTCCAACGCTTTCTTCAGTCTGCCCTCAATTTCCTCGATTTTACCTTTGTTACGAAGTACATTGGGGTTTGTCGCCAAGAACTGCACTTCATCAAATCCGTCTCCAAACTTCTTCTTCCCTTTTGTTACTTCCTTATCAATTTTTGCCTGATATTTGGCAATATGGTCTTCAATAAGTACGTCGGCTCTGTATCTTTTCTTGGAGTCCTTGTTGTCCACTAGCGGATCATTAAAGGCATCCACGTGACCTGACGCTTTCCACACTTGTGAATCCATAAAGATGGCTGCATCAATGCCTACAATGTTTTCGTGCATCTGCACCATCGCAGCCCACCAATAGTCCTTGATGTTCTTCTTTAGTGCTGCACCGTTGGAGCCGTAATCATATACAGCCTGCAATCCACCATATATTTCACTTGAAGGGAATACAAAACCGTATTCCTTAGCATGGGAAACCACTTTCTGGAACAGATTGTCCTGATTTTGATCCTTATTTGCCATTTGGGACAGGTATTTAAAGCTTGTTTATAAGATGTTTCTATTTCAAATTCCTCAGCAATTGCCGAATCATTGGGCAATTGCCAAGATGCAAAAATAACCAACTTATACGAATTAAAAATTGTATGGAAAAGGTTATATCCTAAAACTCTTCCCAAGGAGTAGTTATTTCAAACATAATTGGTCAGAAAAATAAAAAATTGGAATAAATTTTTACAATTTTGTGCTTATCCAATCTATTTCAATTTTTAAGATTTACTTTCTGTGTCAGTTCCGCAGACAGACCTGACCTGTAGAACATACATATCATGTTTACCACAAAACTGATCAAAACACTTAAGTTTCACCTTACCGAGGGAGAAGAAGGTAAGCAGTTGCTCGTTGACATTGTAATGCTCACCTTGCTTTCTGTCAACCTCGTTCTCATTTTTTTTAACGGCTTTTTTTCCAATGAATGGGTACAAGACATACTTCAGGAATACCTACCATCCTTCTATTATCTTTATCATGATAATATTTATGAAAACTTCAACCTGATTGACGGTATCTTCGTTGTCATCTACCTTTCAGAGTTTTTTATCAGCTGGATTATCGCAGTCAGGAAGAAGACTTATGACAAGTGGTTTTTCTACCCTGTTCTTCACTTCTATGACTTATTAGGTAGTTTACCTTTTGATAGCTTCCGTTGGCTCAGACTCCTCCGTTTTTTAGCTATTCTATACCGTTGGCACAACCTAGGCATCATCAACTTATACAAGAGTGACATCGTGCGTACGGTGGTTCATTACTACAACATTATTATGGAAGAGATCACTGATCGAGTGGTGGTCAATATTCTACAAGGCATCAAAGCTGAAATCCAATCAGGCAACAATGTCACAGATCAAATCATTAACGATGTTATAAAACCCCATAAGACCGAAATCATCCAATGGGCATCAGAAAAGGTAAGTATTGCAACAGAAAAAGCTTATAACGAATACAAGGACGAAGCAAAAGAATACATTGATGATGTAATCAAAGAAGCTGTGAATGACAACAGTGAAATTCAGGATATCAACAAAGTACCGTTGGTAGGAAGTTACATCACAGGCAGGTTAGAGCATGCAATTGGGGAAATTGTGTTCAATGTAATTGAAGGTCTTTTCACAGATGTCTCTACAGCTAAAAATAAACAGATGATTGAAGAGATCGTAGACAAGGCTGTGGATTATATTCTGACAGATGAAGAGAATGGAAAATTGAATGACACATTTGTAGATATCACCTCCAAAGTAATCGACATTCTGATCGCTCAGGTCAAAGTCCAACAATGGAAACTGAGAGAAAAGAAAGAAAAAGAGGAAACAGGACAGGTCATAACGACAGAAAGGTATACGGGAGATACGGATGATCTTCCAAGTGATGTAACAACTATATGATGTGCTGCAACACATCATATAGTTGGTGCTTACATTTTTTCAGGACTCTTTTGAACGTCGTCTGTTCCTATACTCCAGCAAAAGCATAAATACAGCAGAAAAAGCTGCTGAGAAACCCCATGCTCTCAAGACTGGACTTCCTTCCGAAACAGCATATAGACTCAATAGAAGTCCAATAATTAATAATGGAATACCTACTGTTATAAAATTGATGCGAGGTGGTCGGTTTGCAGCTGCTAATACCCTTTCGAGTACTTCGTCATCAATTTGCCTTATGGTATCTGAGATTTCTTCAGAAAGATATCCTTCAGATTCCATGATTCTACGAATTTCAATGTACGTTTTGCCTGAGCGTTGCAAGTTACGGTAGTGGTTGAGGTCAATCGGTCTTCGGGTTTTCATTCGGATTGGATTAAAGGTTTTTGTGAAATGAGTGATGAGGTTGCCTGCAACGGGTTTTGCAGGTAAAAAACCTTTGAAAGCTTTTGCAAGTGTTTGCAAAGCCAACGGTAGCGGCACTCGAGTAATATCAGAAATGATTTAGCTGTGTTGCTGTCTTCAAATAAATTACAAAGATGTGCCCACAAATAAAATAATTGAATTATTAAAACTGATTATATCTATACACTACCGTAAGTTGACATACATATTGAATTATCCCCATAATAATTAGTCTGATAACTGTCCGCATAGAGTGTTAGGAAGATTTGCATCAATACGTTGTTGCATAATTCCCCTATTTAGTTTTTACTTTTCTCGGAACTTATGAGGAGATGGCTGTTTTTAGAAGATGATTAATTAAATTCTACAAACCTTACGTAAGGTTTTTTGCTTTTATCAACCCCATTTAAGCTTCCCTACTTACTTTTCAGAAATTTCCCCATGAAAAAGCTATACCTACTCTTTTCGCTGTGTGCCTCTTTTTTTCTCCTCAACTTACCTAAAGGCTATACACAAGAAGACCTTCAGAATCGGACTGATAATATCATCATACATGATTCACTGTATTTCTATGGCAATGCCCGAACATTGACAGCTTATTACGATGAAAACATTGAGGTTCAGGACAACGTGTCATGGATCGGTTTCAAGGTAAATAAAGGTGTGTTAGGACATAAAGACATAGCTGTTATCGCCCACTTTGAATGGGGTGTCAACATTGTAGACAACAATGTGCAGTTGAATGCCAATGGTGGTTCTCCAAATGCCGATTCTTTCTTTGATGACAAAGATGATCCTTTCACTACCAGACAAGGATACCTTGGTGTCAAACTTGCCAAATATGGTGAGTTAATCTTAGGAAAAAGATGGGGTGTTTATTACGATGTAGCTGGAGTTACTGACAACTTCAATGTTTTTGGTGGGCAAGCAAGTGGTACTTACAACCCATTTACCGATGGAGGTCTTGAAGGTACAGGGCGTGCTGCCAAAGCGATTATGTATAGAAACAAGATTGGAAACCTCGGAATAGGACTTCAAACACAGCTAAATGGCTCATCTGAAAACTATGCTGCCTGTTTACATTATAACTTTCCAAATGGCTTACTTATCGGCTCTGCTGTAAACTTCGCTGAATTTGTCGATGAGTTGGATAGTCTGTCTATTAATGTCTCTGAACATGAATATATACGATCCCTAGTTGTAGGGGTACGTTACCAGACTGACAGGTTTTATGGAGCTATTACTTATATGAATGCCAATGATGAGTTGTTTGTAGGAAGCTCCGTATTAAGTAAGGAAACAGAAGACCAAGATGTTCAGAATGTTTACATCTTGCCTGCCCAAGGACTAGAAATCTACCTTAGGTACAGGCTCACCAGACATTTCGATATTTATGGGGGAATAAACTATTTAGATCCAAAAGACGACCCACTATCTGTAGGTGCTGACGCTGACACAAAGCTTGAATACTATGTCATAGCAGGTGAATACCGTCCTGTACCAGATGTCTTTATTTATTCAGAAGTAAAATTCAGTAACAGTGTCACCACCAATGGTTCAGAAGACCCTAATGTCTACACTATTGGGATAACCTATAACTTTAACTGGTCTTTAAGCACCAATAAAATATTCAAAAAATTCTAAGGCTGTGTATTCAGGGTATCATGCTCAACAGCCCAAGCTTCAAAAGAATGAGTTTGAACGTCTACAGGCTGAGGGTGATACCACATCCAATACAGTCGTGCTCTTAGATCCGTTGAAAAACCTAAAAGTCCAATCAGCATAAAAATGCCCACACCGAATAGTAACCACTTCTTTAACCTGTTCATCTTTGTTTCTTTTGTCAACTAACAAATATAAACATTTACAAACTCATTATTCAAGGTTCTCCGTATCCAAGGCATATAACTTTAATTCCTCAAAGGTGACAAACTCCAAAGCAGCTTCATGAGTAGACTCCAACAGTAACGGTGGCGCTACACCTGCTTCTAAAGCCTCTTTCCACCTTAATACACACAGACACCACTTGTCTCCTTCTTTTAGTCCCGGAAACTGGTAGGCGGGTATTGGTGTAATCAAGTCATTTCCTTTAGAGACAGAAAACTGTAAAAACGCCTCAGTCATCACTGCACAAACCACATGTGCTCCCCTATCTTCTGGACCTGTTGAGCAATAGCCATCACGGAAGAAACCAGTTCTAGGTGAGTAGCAGCAAGGCATAAGTTTAGTACCTAATACATTTTTTTCCATGTTGATTGTTATAAAAAAATAGCCTTCCATCTTAAGGGAAAGGCTATTTGAATTGATTACTGCTTAGCAATAGTCTCTTTAACCATACCACATGTCAGCATTTTATCACCAAAATATGGGTTTCTAATTTCTTTTTCACTGCTCAACCAAAAAGCGCCTTTATTATCAAAAGCCATTGGGCAGTATTGTTTATAAATAGGAGCTGTTACATCAGCTGTTTTTACTACTTCATAAACTTTTTCTGAAAGCACCTCAAAACTTGTGCGCTGAGCTTCCACATCATCAGTCGCTGCTACCTGACCTGCTACATCCTTAATCGCAGCAAATGCTTCTTCAGACAACTTTTCTGCAAATTCACTTGCTGCTTTTTGAGCAGCCTTAGCATCAGTTTTCACCAAGGCATCCTTAATTGGTAAATATCCATCCAGTAACACTTGTACTTGTTCATTGGAAATCTTAGCTACAGGTGTTTCAGCTATATCCTCAGCTTGTGCCGGTACTGTTTCATGCTGATGGTCATGCCCTTCATGATGTGTATCTTTCGACTCACTGCCACAAGCAGTGAAGCCCAATAGTACCACAATCCCTGGAAGTAATAATTTGAATAGTCGGTTCAGTTTCATCTTTAATTATTTAATAGTCACTATCGTTTGTATCGCAATATAAGCAGAGAAACAGAATATGGTTAAAATGCCATTCTCAAGTATCTGACAAAAACTTATGTTCATCTCAAAAAATGACTTTACACATACTCTATCTCACTCACTATCAGTAAATTTAAAGAATGTATAACATTTTCAAGAGCTAAAAAACTGTACTACCCCTTGAAAATGAAGTGTATTACAAAACTTTCAATTACTATGAAACTACTCAAAGTAACCTTGACTGCCATCTGCATTTGCCTGTTGACAGTCAACTTTGGATTCTCTCAAACCAGAGGTGCTGAAGGCGTAATGTCAGCCACTGACATGATAAGCAAACACGTTTCCAATCTCGAAGAATGGGCTAATACTAACCTTAGTCTCGATGATACTCAAACCTCCCAGATGAAGGAAATGAACAGCGATCTGGTAAACCGAATCAATGAAATCGATCAGAGTGATGCATCTCCTGATGATAAAGTTTCTATGGTTAAAGATGCAGCTAAAGAGCGTAAAAAAGGCATGAAGGACCTACTTGGAAAAGACGATTTCCAAAAACTTCATGAATGGCAAGAAAACACACTGAAGGAAGTTGACATGGGAGAACAACTTGGCGATGCATTGGAAGGCACTAGCCTAGTGGATGAAAATGGTCACTTAACCCAACAGGCTATCAATAAAATTCTCGGTATCTAAATTCAGAAGTATAGTTCATAAATACACACGGACAGTGACTGCTGTCCGTTTTTTTATGGTTAATGCGTCATACAAACAAAGCCTTTCCCTATCTTGTTTCTTTCATAAAGGTTTTATTATGAGTATGTCAACTATGTATAAGGAAAGCTATTTACCCGTAGACCATGATTTTCGTGAACAAGTAATAGCACTTGCAACACAGAAAAAGCATATCAAGGTATTTTATTTTGATCCTGATAATAATCTGGAAGATGCAAAAGGATCCATCATTGACATGGTCACCAATAACAATGGAGAGCATGCATTAATTGGAGGCAAAGAAGTGAGACTGGATAAGATTATAGCACTTGACGGTAAACCGGGACCTTCTTATGATGAGTATGACAGCTACGGGAATGCCTGTATGAACTGTAACCTAGGTTATGATTGAATCAAGCGACACAGTATTGTAAAATAAAAAAGGTCAAGTTTTTTTAAGACTTGACCTTTTTGTTTTAGTGGCGGAGGCAGGACTCGAACCTGCGACCTTCGGGTTATGAGCCCGACGAGCTACCAACTGCTCCACTCCGCATTGTAGTGTAATCTTTAATTAAGATAGTGATTTTCTAAGAAAAAGTCAATCGCCATCTAGATATTATCAAACCGTTTGTTTGATAAGCTAGTGGCGGAGGCAGGACTCGAACCTGCGACCTTCGGGTTATGAGCCCGACGAGCTACCAACTGCTCCACTCCGCATTGTAGTGTATTTTAAAGATGCTTTTCTGACCAACTGTCAGACGCCTTAGTGGCGGAGGCAGGACTCGAACCTGCGACCTTCGGGTTATGAGCCCGACGAGCTACCAACTGCTCCACTCCGCATTGTAGTGTATTTTAAAGATGCTTTTCTGACCAACTGTCAGACGCCTTGGTGGCGGAGGCAGGACTCGAACCTGCGACCTTCGGGTTATGAGCCCGACGAGCTACCAACTGCTCCACTCCGCACTATCGTTATGCTATTTTTGAGTTCTGATAACACGAATAATACGTGCTTCTCTCAAACGCAGTGCGAAGGTATGAGGATAATTCAAGAAAACCAAATATATTTGTAACTTGGCTTGTCTGCGCTTAACAGATCTGTAACAAAAAATTAAGATAACCACTTGATAATCTTACCAAAGCGCATGCATTTTTCTGACAAAATAAAGATTTAAATAAATTCCATGAGTAATCATAAAGCAGGCTTTGTAAGCATTATTGGCAAACCCAATGTTGGAAAATCTACTCTGATGAACCACTTGGTGGGAGAAAGACTTTCCATTATTACTTCCAAAGCGCAGACAACTCGTCACCGCATCATGGGTATCATCAATGAAGATGACTACCAAATCGTTTACTCAGATACTCCTGGTATCATCAAGCCTAAATACAAGCTTCAGGAGTCGATGATGGATTTCGTTAAAAACTCCCTTGAAGATGCTGATGTTATTCTTTTTGTGACCGACATTTTTGAGAAGTTTGATGAATCTGAAGTCGTTGAGCGACTCAAAAAAATGGATATTCCAATTATCTTACTTGTCAATAAAATAGACCTAGCTGACCAACAAAAAGTTGTTGAAAAGATGCAGTTCTGGCAAGAAGCACTTGCTCCAAAAGAAATTGTACCTATTTCAGCCTTACATAAATTCAATGTCGATCACCTGCTGGATGCTATTCTGGAGTATATTCCAGAACACCCTGCTTTCTTCAGCAAAGAAGACCTGACTGACAAACCTCAGCGCTTTTTCGTTTCAGAGATTATCCGTGAGAAAATTCTACTGAATTTCGAACAAGAAATACCTTATGCCTGTGAGGTAACGGTTCACACCTTTAAAGAGGAAGCGGATATTATCAGAATTGGAGCTGACATCGTAGTTGAAAGGAAATCACAAAAGGCGATTGTTATTGGAAAAGGAGGACAAGCTCTGAAGAAAGTTGGTACTCAGGCTCGAAAGGATATGGAAGCCTTCTTCCAGAAAAAAGTATTCTTGGAGCAATATGTAAAAGTTGATCCAGACTGGAGAAGCCATGACTTCAAATTGAGACGTTTCGGCTATATGGAATAGCCTTGTCTTCATTTCCTGTAAATACCATAGATAAGCCAATACATTTATTTGTATTGGCTTTTTTCATACTTCACTATTTTGGTCTCACACAGAAAAAAGCCTAAAAAAATGAACACTCACACCATTAATAATCAATTAATTACAAAACAACTCATTCATTTTAAATGTTTTTTTTTAGATTTTTTTGTCCATTTTTGCGACCCGATTGTCATAAGAGTAATGCAGAAGCTCAACTTTTTGACTTTTGGACCACAATTTATGGTGTTTATTAAAGTGTTAAAGCGATGACATATACTACTACAACTAATAAAATCAAAAGCAATGCTCCAAAAGCATCTAAATCATATGCAAAGCTATTTGAGGCTGCTTTAAAAAACTTTGATCTTTTTGTTGAAGAGGAAAAAGAACGCAATTATCTCGAAGTAAAGAGAAAGTTTGCAGGACACTTTTAATATCCTTCAACATCTAAATATAATAATGCTATTCGACGACCTTACAGTCTTTGATTTTTCGAGAGGAATCAGTAAACTCTTCAATACTTTTTGAAGAGTTTCTTTTTTCCCTTTCGGTTATAACGATACCACTCACCCACAGGCTCTCCCTGTTCGTAATGCCCTTCATACTCCAATACTCCTTCCTTATCAAAAAAGTGCCAAAGACCTTCCTCCTTACCTTTCAAAAATTCACCTCTATAAGCAACCGTTCCTTCCTTTGAGTAAAATATCCACTCTCCTTCTGGAAAGCCTTGTTCATATACTCCTTTTCTCTCAATCTTACCATCTGGATAGTAAAACATCCACTCTCCTGTATAAGTCCCTTTTTTATACTTCCCTTCTTTTTTCACCTTACCATCTCGATAGAAGCTCAATGAGGCTCCCTCTAACAATCCACCAACCCATTGTTCAATATCTGTCAGCTTTCCCTCAAAGTCATAATACCTGCATTCTCCGTCTAGTATACCATCATGATAATGCTCTACTGCGTTGCGGATGCCATCAGGGTAATAAGTTATCCACTTACCTTGTTTTAAACCATTTTCAATTATACCCTTAGCTTTTAAGGTACTGTCATTATACATAACCTCTATTGTATCTTGTGCGAACAAGTTTATGTGTGTAAGACACAACAGCAAGCATAAAAATATCAGAGCTCGATTTCTTTCCATTTTAAAAAGGTATAAAAGTAAAAAGACCTGCAATAGCGTGATGCTATGCAGGTCTTTATCCTTTGGCTACTTATTTTATTCTTAGTCAAGCGTGATTTCCAATGCCAGACCTCTCAATTCGTGAACCAATACGTTGAATGATTCAGGAATATTTGGTTTCGGCATGTTTTCACCCTTCACAATTGCTTCGTAAGCTTTTGCTCTACCTACTACGTCATCGGACTTCACAGTCAGAATCTCACGAAGTACGTTTGCTGCACCGAATGCTTCCAGTGCCCAAACCTCCATCTCACCAAAACGCTGACCACCAAACTGAGCTTTACCACCCAATGGCTGCTGCGTAATCAATGAGTAAGGACCGATAGAACGGGCGTGCATCTTATCGTCAACCAAGTGACCCAGTTTCAGCATGTACATGATACCTACTGTTACTGCCTGGTCAAAGCGCTCACCTGTCAGACCGTCATACAAGTAAGAACGTCCAAAGCTTGGAAGTCCTGCCGCATCCAGCTCTGCCACTACTTCGTCTTCTGTAGCACCGTCAAAGATTGGTGTAGCATACTTTCTACCAAGAATTCTACCTGCCAATCCAAGAACAGTTTCATAAATCTGACCAAGGTTCATACGTGAAGGTACACCTAGTGGGTTCAAACATACGTCCATTGGCGTACCATCCTCTAGGAATGGCATATCCTCTTCACGTACAATTCTTGCAACCACACCTTTGTTACCGTGACGACCGGCCATCTTATCACCCACTTTCAACTTACGCTTCTTAGCAATGTAAACTTTAGCAAGTTTCACAATACCTGTAGGCAACTCATCACCTACTTCCAGTGTAAATCTATCGCGTTTGAAACGGCTATTTAGCTCGTTACGGATTTTTGTATAGCTTCTAACCAGTTCACTGATCAGCTCATTTGTATTCTCATCCTCAGTCCAGTTATCCAAGATCAGATCACCCAACAGGTTAGCCTCTTCTGCTACAGCGTAGCTAGACTCATCCTTATAAGGGTTCTTTTCTGGGAACAGGTTAGCTTCGATGTTCTCACGTGAGAATTTCACACCTTTGCTTAATACCTCTTCACCGAACTTGTGGTAAACACCTTGAGATGTCAAGCCATTCAGCAATTCTACCAATTTGTTGATAGCTTTTGCTTCAAGGCCTTTCAGGTTACGAGAGTACTCCTTTTTCAGCTTTTCAACTTCCTGTTTTGCTTTTGCTCTCATGTCCTTGTCTTTCTTAGGACGAGAGAATAGCTTAGTACCAATTACAGTACCTCTCAGTGAAGCTGACGCTTTCATTGAAGCATCTTTAACGTCACCTGCTTTATCACCGAAGATTGCTCTCAGTAGTTTTTCTTCTGGAGTTGGGTCTGACTCACCTTTTGGTGTAATCTTACCGATCAGGATATCTCCTTCTTTCACAAAGCTACCTACACGGATGATACCGTTTTCATCTAGGTTCTTCACTGCTTCCTCACTTACGTTTGGAATTTCAGAAGTCAACTCTTCCTCACCACGTTTTGTATCACGCACTTCAAGTTCAAACTCTTCAATGTGCAATGAAGTATAAACGTCATCTCTTACAACTCTTTCAGAAATTACGATCGCATCCTCAAAGTTGTAACCTTGCCAAGGTACGAAGGCAACCAACATGTTTTTACCCAATGCCAACTCTCCATTTTCAGTCGAGTAGCCTTCAGAAAGAACCTGACCTTTTTGAATACGCTCACCTTTCTTAACGAGAGGCTTCATATTCATACAAGTATCTTGGTTCGTTCTTCTAAACTTCACAAGTGGGTATTCCATCACATCGTTTTCGAATGTAACCAGACGTTGTTCCTCTGTCAAATCGTAACGGATGTGGATTTTCTCTGAATCTACGTATTCGATCACACCATCAGCCTCTGCTGTAAGCACGGCTTTAGAGTCCATCGCAACACGTCTTTCCAGACCTGTACCTACAATTGGTGCCTCAGGACGCAACAATGGCACCGCTTGGCGCTGCATGTTTGATCCCATCAGGGCACGGTTGGCATCATCATGCTCCAAGAAAGGAATCAATGACGCTGCAACTGATACAATCTGGTTAGGAGCAACGTCCACATAACTGATTTCTTCTGGAGATTTCAGTGGGAAGTCACCCTCAAATCTTACTTTCAGTGTATCGTCTTCGAAAGCACCATCTTCTTTCAGGTCGATGTTAGACTGTGCAATGAATACACCATCTTCTTCTTCAGCACTTAGGTATACGATCTCCTCTTTTACTTTTCCTTCCTGTACAGGACGGTAAGGAGTTTCGATGAATCCCATGCTGTTTACTTTTGCGTAAACACAAAGTGAAGAAATCAGACCAATGTTTGGACCTTCCGGAGTTTCAATAGTACACAGACGACCGTAGTGTGTGTAGTGAACGTCACGAACCTCGAAACCTGCACGCTCACGAGATAGACCACCTGGACCCAATGCAGAAACCCTACGCTTGTGCGTAACCTCTGCCAGCGGGTTAGTTTGGTCCATAAACTGAGACAGCTGGTTGGTACCGAAGAACGAGTTGATCACTGATGACAACGTACGTGCGTTAATCAGGTCAGCTGGTTTGAAATCCTCGTTATCTCTTACGTTCATTCTTTCTTTGATCGTACGAGCCATACGAGCCAAACCTACGCCGAACTGTGACCAAAGTTGTTCACCTACTGTTCTAACACGTCTGTTTGAAAGGTGGTCAATGTCATCAACTACCGCTTTAGAGTTGATCAGTGTGATCAGGAATCTGATGATTTCAATGATGTCCTCTTTTGTAAGAACTTTCACATCCATCTCAGTATTCAACTTCAGCTTCTTGTTGATTCTGTAACGACCTACATCTCCCAAGTCATAACGCTTGTCTGAGAAGAACAGGTTGTGAATAATTTCACGTGCAGTTTGCTCATCTGGTGCTTCAGTGTTACGAAGCTGACGATAAATCTGCTCAACCGCCTCTTTCTCAGAGTTTGAGTTATCCTTATGAAGCGTATTGTAGATGATCATGTAATCCGCGATATTGATATCAGCGCGGTGCAGGATTACAGTATTTACACCTGCATCCAAAATCACATCAACATCTTCATCCTGGATCTCGTGGTCACGCTCCAATACAACCTCGTTACGGTCAATTGAAACTACCTCTCCAGTATCTTCATCTACGAAGTCTTCTGTCCATGTTTTCAGGACACGTGCTGCAAGCTTTCTGCCTACAATTTTCTTAAGGGCAGCAGGTGTTGCCTCTACTTCTTCAGAAAGGTTAAACAGACCTAGGATATCCTTATCAGTACCATAACCGATAGCCCTAAGCAGTGTTGTAACCGGGAATTTTTTCTTACGGTCGATGTAAGCATACATAACGTTGTTAACGTCTGTCGCAAATTCGATCCATGAACCTTTAAAAGGGATGACCCTTGCAGAGTACAGTTTAGTACCGTTGGTGTGCTTAGACTGAGCGAAGAATACGCCCGGAGATCTATGCAGCTGTGAAACGATTACCCTTTCAGCACCATTGATTACAAAAGACCCCTTCTCTGTCATGTAAGGAACAGTACCAAGGAATACTTCCTGCTCAATAGTTTCGAAATCTTCATTATCCTCATCGTTGCAAGAAAGCTTCAGCTTCGCTTTCAACGGAACGCTGAAGGTCAAGCCTCTTTCGATACACTCATCTACCGAATATTTAGGCGGATCGATGGTGTAGTCGATGAATTCCAGCACAAAGTTTTCTCTGGAGTCCGCAATAGGGAAGTTCTCCTGGAACACCTTGTAAAGCCCTTCCTGCTTACGCTTTTCAGGCGAGGTTTCCATTTGGAAGAAATCTCTGAATGAGCGAAACTGTACGTCTAGGAAGTCAGGATAATCGATAATCCTATCAACTGACGCGAAGTTTTTCCTGCCGTGTATGAATGTAGCCAAGGTAATTATATGTTTGATTTATAGAAACAAACTCAACTGAAGTTCTGGCATTAGTCGAAAAATGCCAAAAAATCAAGTATTATTATTGCAAAATAGAGCGCAAAACTACGATTTTCGTTTTGCATAAACAAATTAGTGCCGCATTATCAATCTTATAAAGATAATAATTTTTATCTAATAAGCGTTAATGCGTCCACGAGATTATATTAAAGAATCTTAATAAACCTAAAATTTCTTTTATCGCCCTTCCTGACAAGATCAGTCGCTAATATTTCGTAGCAAGGTTTTCACTTTGTCATTATTGTAGCTTGCCATACCAGCATGTTTTAGTACAATTTTCCCATCTGGTGAAACTATAAAAGTAGTAGGCACTGAACTACTCTGAAACACTTCAGGCACGGAAGACTTCAACTGATAAACAGGGAAATCATAAGCTTTCCTTTCTAAAAACTTTTGCAACTTCAAAGGGTCCTCATCTACCGATATCATCACAAAGGCAATCTCTTCATTTTTCATTTCACTATATAACTCATAAATCTCAGGCATTTCAGCCACACAAGGCGGACACCAGGTTGCCCAAAAGTTGATAAACAATGTTTTGCCTTTCAAGTCCTGTAAAGACATCACATCCCCCTCCATATCTTCCAACTGAAGGTTATAATCTGCCTTACCGAACCCTTCCTCATTAATATTTGGCTTCATAACCCCAGTTCTCAGAAGTATTCCCTGTATTGTTCCAAATACTTCAACATGCCACCCTGTGAAGTATAATCCTCCTATCACTAAGAGCATTATACCCCAATCGCGTATTTCCTTTTTTACCTTTTGATTCATATTAGCTGAATGATCATCATAAAGTTTGATTTGTGGACAAAATAAAAAAAACCTCTCCAAACACAGAAGTGTTTTGAAAGGTCTTCTTCGTAGTTATTACTTAAAGGTCAAATTAGTATTTGCCCCATTTGATATAGCTTTCCAAATCCTTATCTCCCCTACCCGAAAGGTTAACTACTACTACATCATCCTTTTCAAATTTCATTTTCCCTAAAGCTCCCAATGCATGAGCTGATTCAATTGCAGGAATGATGCCTTCCATTCTGCTCAGCTGAATACCTGATTGCATTGCTTCCTCATCGGTTACGTATTGGAACTGCGCTCTACCTGAATCAAAAAGGTGTGCGTGAATAGGTCCAATACCTGGATAGTCAAGACCTGCCGAAATAGAGTATGGTTCCACTACCTGTCCATCTTCGGTTTGCATCAATAGTGTCTTGCTACCATGTAAAACACCTGGTTTTCCAAGTGCAGTCGTTGCCGCCGATTCTCCAGAGTTCACTCCTAAACCTGCAGCCTCTACTGCAACTAACTTCACATCCAAATCATCCAAATAATGATAAAATGCTCCAGCCGCATTACTACCTCCACCCACACAGGCAATCACATAATCAGGATTTTCATTACCTGTATGTTCCTTCAACTGCCATCTCATTTCTTCAGAAATCACGGACTGAAACCTTGCTACCATATCTGGATAAGGGTGTGGTCCAACCACGGAACCGATAATATAATGTGTGTCCGCAGGGTTATTGATCCAGTGACGCATTGCCTCGTTCGTAGCATCCTTCAAGGTCATACTACCGCTTTCTGCAGGTATAACCGTTGCCCCAAGAATTCGCATTCTTTCTACATTTGGACGCTGTCTTTCCATATCCAGTTTTCCCATGTAGACAATGCACTCCAGTCCCATTAAAGCACAAACTGTTGCTGTTGCAACCCCATGTTGTCCCGCCCCAGTTTCAGCTATGATTTTCTGTTTCCCTAGACGCTTAGCTAACAGAATCTGACCAATTGTATTATTGATTTTGTGTGCACCTGTATGGTTCAAATCTTCACGTTTTAAGTAAATATTTGTCCCATAATATTCTGACAATTTGCCTGCAAAATAAAGAGGGGTTGGTCTCCCTACATAATCCTTAAGCAAACTGTCAAACTCCTTTTGGAAAGACTCCTCACCAATCATCTGTAAGTAGTTTTCCTTCAACTCTTCAACATTTGGGTAAAGCATTTCAGGAATAAAAGCTCCACCAAACTGTCCATAGTAGCCTCTTTCGTTAGGTTGTTTATAAGTCATCATACTTTGTATATAAAGTGCTTGTAGTTCAAATCATATTCGCTTTCAAATCCTCCAATAAGGATATATCCTTCAATCCGGGAGCTGTTTCAAAACGGCTATTCACATCCAATGCATAAAGCTGCGGATGTATAAGTGTATTTACTTCTTTAATGTTCTCAAGACTAATGCCTCCACTCAAGAAAAATGGCTTATCACTTGAGTATCCCTCTAGTACCGTCCAGTCAAATGTTTTACCTGTACCACCATGTGCAGGGCTTTTAGTATCAAATAGAAAGAAGTCAACATGTGCTTCGTATGGAGCTAGCCTCGAAAAATCAAATGATTCATCTACCCCAAATACTTTCACCACCTGATATCCTGCCTGCTTTACCTCCTTACACATTTCAGGTGATTCATTCCCATGTAATTGAATAACATCTAACTTATAGCTATCCGCTACTTTCAATAATGAATTCACTTCCATGTTCACAAATACTCCTACTTTTTGAACCGTATTGGGAATCAAACGAAGTACAAGCTCAGAACTTAGAACATCCCCTACATAACGGGGTGATTTTTCATAAAAGATGAACCCTATATAGTCAGGAGATAATGAAAGCAAAGCTTCGATATTTCCAGCATCTCGCATACCACATACTTTCAGCTTCATACCTTTTCTCTGTTAGATTGCTTCAATAAACTCCTTACATGCTTTGCCCGGATCTTCCGTTTTCATAAAGTTTTCACCAATCAAGAATCCATCAAAACCGAAATCTTTCAACTCCCGTATGGTGGATGGATCACTAATTCCGCTTTCCGATATTTTCAAAAACTCATTTGGGATCAATGATGATAAACGTTTTGAGGTTTCTACGCTGACCTCAAATGTTTTCAGGTTTCTATTGTTGACTCCTACCAAATCAAGGTGCTCGTTCAAATGTCCTTTCAACTCGTCTTCATTATGAACTTCCATCAACACTTCCAGCCCTAAGTTTTTGGCAGTCATAGCCAATTCCTTCAGTTTTTTTGGCTCAAGGCAAGCAGCAATAAGTAACACAAGGTCTGCCCCGATAGACTTTGCTTCAATTAACTGATATTCATCTACCACAAAGTCTTTTCTCAAAAGAGGGGCTCTATGTACACCTCTTGATGCCAAAAGGTCATCAACCGATCCTCCAAAAAACTCCTCATCGGTCAATACTGATATAGCGGAAGCCCCAGCTTCTACATAAGCTGATGTAACGTCAGATACTTTGACATTGCCATTAATCAATCCTTTGGAAGGTGATTTGCGCTTGAATTCAGCTATAATACCCGATCTATTAGGACTTGTAACCCATGCTTTGGCTGAAAGTGGTGCTATATCAAACAAAGGGCGCTGCTCCAATTTACTGATCGGCAGGTATTCCTTTCGAGTTGCGACTTCCTTGATTTTATGTTCAATGATCTTGTCTAGAATTGTCATTTTCAGGTTATTATTTGGGGTAATAAATGAATTATCAAGCACAAACTGCCAGCAACTTTTTCAAACTTTCCAATGCCCTACCAGATTCCAATGACTCTTTTGCCATTGCTACTCCTTCTTCAGGGCTTACTTGTTTAGCACAGCTGATCGCCATGCCTGCATTAGCCAATACTGCTGCATTCTGGCTTTGCGTTCCTTGTCCTTCCAAGATATTGGTAAATACTTTGGCTGCTGCCTCAACTGTATCACCACCATAAAGGTCATCTTGGTTAATTTTCGGTAACCCAAGGTCTGAAGGTGAGAGCAAATATTCTCCTTGATTAGAAATCATCTTGAAGTCTCCTGTCAATGAGATCTCATCATAACCATCCAAGGCATGAATAATAGAAAAGTAATTATCTGTTTGCTGCTGAAGATAAGCATAGAGTCTTGCAACTTCCAGACTGAACACCCCTAAAAATTGCCTTTTCGGAAAAGACGGATTTACTAAAGGTCCTAGAATATTGAAGAAGGTCTTTACTCCCAACTCTTTTCTAACCGGGGCGATATTCTTCATTGCAGGATGGAAAAGCGGTGCATGTAAGAAGCAGATATTAGCCTCATCCAAACTCCTTTTTAAAGTATCCTTATCATTTGTAAACTGGTAACCTAAACTAGCCAACACATTAGAAGAACCGCTTACAGACGAAACTCCATTGTTTCCATGTTTTGTTACATGCTGCCCCGCTCCCGCCACTATAAAGGATGATAAAGTAGAGATATTAAAAGTGTTTTTCCCATCTCCTCCTGTTCCTACTATATCTACAGCCTCATACTCATCCAAATCCACTTTCAGACAAAGCTCCAACATAGCATCACGGAAACCTGTTAGTTCTTCCACTGTAATACTTCTCATCAAGTAAATGGTCAAAAAGGCAGCCATCTGACTGGAGTTATATTGCCCTTGTGCCAAGTTGATAAGAATTTCTTTTGCCTGTTCCCTGCTTAGGGATTTATATTCAAATAGTTGATTCAGTATCTCTTTCATTTCTCAAATAAGTCAAAGTCATCAATTTCTATTTTACTTCCTGTTCCAACCACCTTCTCATAATCTCTTTCCCATGCTCTGTCAGTACTGACTCAGGATGAAATTGCACACCACATATCTTATAGGTTTTATGTGCTATTGCCATGATATCCCCAGCCCCGCTTCTAGCCGTCACTTTTAGGTCAGTTCCTTCAATCGAATCCTTATCAATAACCCATGAATGGTAGTGTGCTATGCTAAAGCTTGAAGGAAGTCCCTTGAACAATAAAGTGTTCTGATCTTCAATCTTAACCTGACTTGAAATACCGTGCTGTACGTCAGGTAAGTTGTACAACTTTGCCCCAAATACCTCCCCTATTGCCTGATGCCCCAAGCAAACTCCCATAATGCTCTTGGTCCGTGCATATCGCCTAATCAAGTCCTGCATAATACCTGCTTCCGAAGGAATACCTGGACCAGGCGAAAGTAGAATCTTGTCATAAGCAGCCACTTCCTCTAAAGTTATTTTGTCATTACGGTAAACCTCAGGTGTATAACCCAGCTCTCGGATCAAGTGCACTAAATTGTACACGAACGAATCATAATTGTCGAGTACCAGTATCTTTCTATTGTTCATTGTCTTACGCTTTTCTTATCCAATACTCACTTACATGCTTGATGCTATTTCAAGGGCTTTTCTCAATGCTGCCAACTTATTGTGCACTTCCTGCAACTCGCTTTGCGGGCTTGACTTTGCAACCACACCTGCCCCTGCCTGATAGTGGAGTTTGTTATTCTGACTCAAGAATGAACGGATCATAATAGCATGATTGAAGTCCCCATTAAAACCTAAAAAGCCTATCGCTCCACCATAGTAGTTTCGGCTCACCTTTTCATTTTCATCAATAATCTCCAATGCCCGATACTTTGGCGCTCCTGACAATGTCCCTGCAGGAAAAGTATCTGCCACCACTTTAACTGAATCTCTATTGTCCTCTAAATCTCCACTCACTTTAGACACTAGGTGAATCAGGTGAGAATAATATTGGATTTCTTTATACACCTCCACTTTTACATTATGACCATTCCTACTCAGGTCATTACGAGCAAGGTCTACCAGCATTACATGCTCTGCATTCTCTTTAGGGTCTGCCAAAAGTTTCTTTGCCAATTCTGCATCCGCCTCATCATTACCTGTGCGACGGAATGTTCCTGCAATAGGATGTATAGTTGCCTTTCTATCCTTTACTATTAGCTGCGCCTCAGGTGAAGAGCCGAAAATCTTGAAATTACCGTAATCGAAATAGAATAGATAAGGAGAAGGGTTAATGGAACGAAGTGCGCGATAAACATTAAATTCATCACCACGGAATTGTTGTGAATAGCGTCTTGAAAGTACCACCTGAAAAACATCCCCTCTGAAACAGTGTTCTCTTCCTTTTTGGAGAACTTCCAAAAACTCATTATCTGTAAAACTTGAAGTTTCCTCTCCTTCTATACTAAAATCAAAAACTGGAATATTACGGCTATTGATTAGTTGAGATATTTCTTGCAGACGGGATGGAGTTTGAGCACTTTCTAATTGATGTTCAAAAATATGCAACTCGTTCTTGAAATGGTTGATTGCAATTACAAAACGAAAGGCTTGATAACAGATTTCAGGAATGTCATTGGTGCCTTGCTTATTTTTAAACTCAATATCCTCAAATGATTGAACCGCATCATAAGACATATATCCAAACAAACCATTGGAAATAAACTTGTGGTCTCCAACCTCTGTCTGGAAACTTTCCATAAACTCCGCAAGTAGACCTACTGCATCAGACTTACTCGAAAGTGTTTGCTGCTCAACAGATGCATCAGGATACTGAACCTCTAGCTGTGTTCCTGATACCTCAAACTTGGCAATCGGTTCACAGCATATAAACGAGTAACTGTTATCAGCTCCATGATAGTCTGAGCTTTCAAGCAAAAAGGTATTTGCAAATTTATCCCTCAGGCGTAAATAGATACTTACGGGTGTAACTGTATCTGCTAACAATTGGGTACTTTCAGTGATCAGTTTAAAGGTTTTCATCAGGAGAACGTGATTTTATATAGACCTAACTAAGTTACATTTTTTTAACCTGTTGAGAAGCAGCCTTAAAGTAGATAAACACAAAAAGGGCTTGCTGAGTGAACAGCAAGCCCTTCTATAATGTATCTGCAGAATTGTCTTCTCTAACTTTCGATACTTTCAGGTACAGTCAGCGGTTCACTCAAATTATTACTTGAGCGCCACCACCAATTAGCTACCATATGGAAAGTATTTGTCGTCATTGGGAACAAAGGTATAACAGGAATCGAAAAAACAAAATTTTCTATTTGAAAATTAATCTTAATGATTTTAAGACCAACCACTTACTACTACTTACAACATAATGCAAGTAATTTCCCTTATATCTTCACTTCCTGATAAACCACCTCTCCATCCATCACAACAGCTTTGTAATAAGCCTTATTTACCTTGTAATATTGTTCTCCATACAACCTAGTTACAACAGCTCCTTCAGGCAAACGCCTTACAATTCTTATGGACGGCTCCTGTACTACTACATAAGCTACTTCACCATCAATCACAGTGGTTTGGTAATAGGCATTTTGATATTGATAGTATGTTTCTCCATGGTCATTGAAGGACTTTGTTCCATCAGGTAATTCAGAAACTACAACCCCTTCAGGTGCCTGTACTACTTCAAATTTCCCTTTTGCTCTCTGTAGGTAAAAGATGCCTGCATAATAGTAATAATCATCTCTCCCAATAGTGAATAGTTCTGCATATTCAGGCAAGCTTCTCACTATCGTTCCTTGTGGTGGCGCCACTACAGTATAGGCATTCCCTTCTGCCAAATAGTATGTTCCTCTATCATAATAATACTTTCTACCACCTGTCCAAACTACAGAAAATGTAGCTCCAGCGACCGCAACCCTACTACCTACAGGCCTCCAGTAACTTCCCCAAATAGATGAACCTGCATATACAACTTTCTTAGTCGGTCGTGAAACAACTACTTTTCGTACGGGTTTATATACTACCACTTTTCTTTTTGGCTGTACCATCACTACTTTTTTCTTATCTGGGTAGTGTTTCTTTCTTTGTGCCTGCAATGGCAATACCGAAATAATAAGTGCGAATACAACCAAGATGGTCAATAAGTTTTGTCTATTAGTTTCCATAGCGATAATCGGTTAGTTTGAATATGGAAGCAACATACTTTATTGATCAGCTTACTGAAAAAAGAATATACCTACTGACACTATTTACCGACCAAACGAAGGAGTTTACCGACTTTTCTTCAAGCTAGCTGCTCTTTCTCAACACTCGCCATTGTTATACCTTAGCACAAAAAAAGAGGAAGATGTCAAGCACCTCCCTCTTCTAATAATTTAGCTATCTATTTCCACGATCCTTAGTTCTCTTCTGAAGGAGGTAATAGTACTTGGTCTATTACATGAATGACTCCATTACTTGCTTCCACATCTGCAGGGTCTATTGTCGCATCAGTACTTCCTTCTGGGTTGGCAATAGTAATAGCACCTGACTCTGAATCAACATTGAATGTAAGGTCCTGCCCCAACAGTGTAGTTGCTGTATTTCCATCCTCTATTGTTGAAGAATCAATCAAGCTATCTGAAACTACATGATACTGAAGAATTCCTGTCACCAAATCCTCATTTCCTTCAACTAGCAGCTCTTCTAAGGAGTTATATTCTGGCAAATCTGCGATTAAAGCATCAAATGCAGCATTAGTTGGAGCAAATACGGTATAAGCTCCTTCACCTTGGAAAGTTTCTGTTAAGCCCGCAAAAGCCAAAGCAGAATCCAAAGCACTAAAGTTCTCATCACCTGCTACTATAGCAGCAATAGTTTCTGGTTCTTCTTCATCAAATTCAGGCACCAACACCATATCAATGACATGGATTACACCATTCGATGTTTGTACATCTGCCATTGTAACCTGAGCTTCGTTTATAAACACTGACTCACCATCGACAGTAATATACAGGCTATCACCATTAACAGCCACAAGCGTATCACCATCCATTAAGTCAGCAGCCAAAAACTCACCCTCTACAATATGGTAATTAAGTACCAACGCAAGTGTGTCAGTGTCAAGACTACTCAAAGTCGTATCCAACGCAGCTTCAAACGCTGCATTAGTTGGAGCAAATACTGTGTACTTTGTTGTGCCATCATCAACAAACAACTCGTCTCCAACTTCTGCCAATGCAAATGCAGTAACTAAGGAGTCAAAATCTGCATCAGGAATTACATCTACATAATTTACATCTACTGTAATCATGTCTCCTATTGTACCAGGTAACAACACATGATTAATCACATGCAAGACCCCATTGTCTGCATCCAAATCAGCAGGGTCTATCAATGCCGAATCCAATAGTGTATTACCGATTGTAATGTTGTCTCCTACAGTAAAAGTAAGTAACGTGTTAGCTAAAGTTGATTCAGTATCGCCATCAGAGATCTCATCAGATCCAATCGCTTCTGTTCCAATAACGTGATGGCTAAGTACTCTATTAAGCACATCACTGTTATCTTCTGTCAATAAATCATCAACAGAAATCCCTAATGTATTTGCCAGCTCTGTGAAAGCAGCGTCTGTAGGAGCAAACACCGTCATGTCTCCATCAGCTTCCAATGCCTCAGTCAAACCTGCGGCCTCAACAGCAGCAATAAAAGAAGTAAGATCTCCTTGTTCAGTTGCAACATCTATGATTGAGTTTTCTACAGGTGTTACACCACCACCGTCGTCATCATCGTCATCACAAGCTGAAAAGGTGAGTCCTGCTACGAGCAAACATAGCCAGTAGGTCCATTTGATTTTTCTCATAACAAATTAATTAGTTGGTTGATTTTGAAGAGGTATCTAACTAGTCTTAATATTCGGGTTATTTTTAAGATACCCTAGAAAGATAATACCACGACAACTAGTTCAGTTACCATGATCAATCTAAATTACATTTATTAAGAAGGTTCTTATTTAATTGTAATTGCTTATTGTTTTAGTGATGAAATATGAATTAGGTGTGTAAATATTGGAGTGAAATAGAAGGAGGTTAATTTCATTTTTGATTACAAGATGCTGAGGTTATTATCTTTTTTATATTAGCGCAACACGTCCACTATATAATTTAAGTAAAATTATTTCTCATAACAATATATGCCTTATACTGTAACCTACTTTGACAAAAGGAGACTCTAAGAAGTCTCCTTTGTATGCTATTTCTATCTAATCTGTTACCGATATTGTCAAAGTGTCTGTGCTCATACCTGTGAAGATCCCTAAACCATTCTCAATATTGGAAGGTGGTGGTGATAAACTGATGGAGCTTAGTTCACTTGAATTGTCTTCATAAAGACTAGCATAGTCTGCATTGAGGTGGTATAGAATCACGTTATAATCCCCATAATAATTAAATGATTGAGGCATAATCTGAAAAGCGAGTCCTTGTACTGGCTGACTCCTGAAGCCTCTCATTGGTATATCTTCCTCTTCCTCATCATCTGACAATTCAAGAATAGAAACAGGGGCTTCTTCCAAGTTCTCTAGTACCACCAAATAATAATCATCTGCATCGCCAGTCCATTCAGAATAAACTGGGTCGGAGTACTGTGGTCGTTCCATATACCCATCACTTTTAACTGTAACACTTATCTGGTCAGTAGACAAGTTAAAGTTTTCAGGGTGATAGGGAATCGTTGTATATCCAGAGATCTGTATGCCATTGTGCTCGAATGACATTGTATAAGTTTCTCCTTCCTGAGGAATTATAGCTAGAGAATAAATACCCTCTCCTTCTGCTGTCATTGTATAAGTTTCCGATCCATATCCTATACTAATTTCCAAATCATCCAAGGTCACGAAAGTACTATCTTCTGCCCCAAATGGCAGGTCTTCCGTTACCTTAATACTGATTGGACTCCCTGCCTTTAAATAACCTTCCACTACTGGCAGAGGCTCATATTCGGAATAGGTTTCAAATGTCGTACATGCCTGTATGACCGTAAATGCCAACAACACTACAGCCATATATTTCTTTATTGTCATGGTCATAAAAGTAAAAGTCTTCATCACTGTAGTCTAATAGAAAAAGTAAGGTTAGGAGTAATACCAAGTAAATTCACATCTGTCTCGATTAACTCATTATCCACAACTGTAAACTCCTTATACCAAACATTGATATGGTTATACACATTGAAAATGGAAGCTCCCAAAGTACAAGGCCAATTACCCCATTTGAAATTATAGTTAGCCGAAATATCCATACGGTGATAGTCTGGCAACCTTCTAGAATTCTTTTCACCTACCGTAATATAGTCCTCTGTTGTTCCATCCAACAGTGTAAGCGTATATCCTGATTCTGGTGCGGTATAGGGTCTACCGGTTCCATATACCCATGTAGTGGAGAAGGTCCACTTTCTGAATGAATAGTTTAGTACGGTCTTAAACTCATGTGTCACGTCATGATCGGCAGGGAAGACATTTTCTGACAAATCAGGAAAGTCATAGGCAACTTGTCCCAAAGTATAACTAACCCATCCTGTCAGATCTCCATTCTTCTTTTGAGCCAGTAATTCAATACCATCTGCCACCCCGTCTCCTTCGTAAAATTGCTCCTGCAAAGTAGCTTCACCTGTATTACTAGAACCGGGAGGGCCTAATGTTGGCTGAAAGCTGGTCGAATACTCCGATATGCCTGTTAGTGGTTTATGATATAACTCTACGTCAAAAAGGTAGTCATCCAATTCATAACTGATTCCACCAATATAGTGTACCGCTTTACTTACTGGTAAGTTCTCATTGTTAGACAACCCCCAAAAGTCCTTACTGCCTTGTTCTATATCTTGTCTTACAATCCTATTCACGAACTGATGATATACACCTGTTGCTCCTTTCAGTTTCCATTTATCCGAAAGCTGGTACTCTGCCAATGCTCTTGGCTCAAAATAAAGTTTGCCCGATACGTCATAGTAATTGACTCTTGCACCTCCTGTCAACGTCAATTTATCATTCAGCAATAATAGTCGGTCTTGTATATATGCGGCTGTTACACTCCCTTTATCACTTTTATCCAAAATAGTGACCGTGTCATTTCTACTATAGGTATAATCCACCTGATACTGTGAGTGCTGTACTCCCATCTCAATCACCTGCCTGTCTGAAAGTTGCCATTCTGCGTCAAGCTTAGCAGTCAGGTCATACACATCATTATTTTCCAATATCCCATTGTTAGCAGAAGTTGCGGCATCCTCATCCGGTCTTTGGATAGATCTCTCCGATGACCTGTCTCGCTTGCTAAAGTAGTTGGAGTAACTAACCAATGTGTTGGTAAAGAATTTTGGAGACCACTGTCTTGACCACTTTGCACTGCCACTAAGATTACCCCATCTGGTCAAGTCATTGGTAGTATTTGAAAAATCAAGAGAGGAGTTACCAAAAGAGGGAGCACTCATACTACTGGAGTTATCCAAGTTATCCACTCCATTAAAAAAACTTAGTGAGAGGTTATCTTTTTCAGTAGGCTTATAAGTCAGTTTAGCATTCAAGTCATAAAAATAAGACGCCACCTCCGTATCCGCATTAGAGCGTCCTCTTCCACCGAAAGGTCCTCCTCCTGGGCCTCCGGGACCAGGTCCTCCATCCAATGTATTGTCATCATCTGAATCATCATTGAACTGGTCAAATATTTTGCTGTAAATAGGACCATCGTATGATTTCCGACCTGCCACAAAGAACGAAACCTTTTGACTGAGTGGAGCTTCTACAAAGGCATTCAGGCTCAACAAACTAATATCTACTCCTGCATTAAATGCCCGTTGGTTTCCTTCTTTTCCCACCAACTCTGCCACACTAGAAAGCCTTCCCCCATATTTTGGTTCAAATCCTCCTTTGTACAGGTAAATGTCCTTGATAGCATTGGCATTAAAAGCACTGTAAAAACCAAAAAGGTGATCTACATGATAGACTGTAAAGCCATCATAAAGTACCAAGTTCTGATCAGGTGTCCCTCCTCTTACATATAAACCGGAAGAAGCTTCCTGCGTACCACCGATACCAGGCATCAATTGAAAGGACCTAAAAATGTCTTTCTCACCAAGGTTTGGAATCGAACTTAACATGGAAGGCGTCATCTTAATGGCACTTACCTTTTGGTTAAGTACCATAATATCTTCACGTTCTCCCTGTACAATTACCTCATTTAGTTCATTGGCTTGTGAGACCAATTCAAAATTCAATGTCTTTTTAGAAATAGCAGGGGAAAGTGTAATCGTCTCGGGGCGATACCCTACTGAAGATACAATAATAGAAGAGGTGTCAGATGGGACTTGCAATAGGGTAAAGTAACCATCTACATTAGAAGTAGTACCGATGGTAGTACCACTTACCACAACAGTTACATAAGGCAGAGACTCTCCTGTACTCTTTTCCGTGACCCTTCCAGATACAGTTAAATCAAATTGTGTAGGGTCTCCGGCATAGCTGCGTTTTACTTCACTCCGAAGTTTATCGGTTTCAACTTTATCAAATTTACCTACTAAATGGATTTTACCGTCTTCCCCAAAGTAGTATTTCAGCTTATAGGTTTCACAGATACCATCCATTACCTTGGTAAACTCAGTATTGAAATACCGATAAGAAAATTCATACTGATGAAGCTTCTCCTTATCATAAACCAAGTTTAACTGGTATTCCTTGTTAAGCCTATCCAGCACTTCATCAAGTTTTCCAAGATAAAGACCATCTACTTTGGCTTCTGGAAGCTTGGTTTGTGCAAATAGAAAAAATTGTCCCGTTCCAAAAAAAATGAACAGCAACATCACGGTTTTCCTCATAGTTGTGGCAGTTTTAGTTTACAAATAGGAACTTGCAATCTATACTGCACATACTAATCAAGCCGGAATTAGAGACAAACAGAACAATTTTAGAGACGAATCACTTTTTAATGGTCACTTCAGGAGTAATTGCTTAAACGTTTCTTTCCCTTCCGTCAATTGCTTTAGGTTTTCAATCACTTTTAGTGCACGATCTTTTCTCAATAGCGGACTTTGCACCCCTGCTACATAAACGATTATAGAGCGTTGTTTGCCTTCCGTAAGCTTTGAAAAACGTCTTGCGCCTTCTTCATCATGACATAATAAAAGCCCCAATTCTTCAGGCATGTCCGTTCCATAAGGGCTTATTTCTTCTTTTAGGGTCAGTACAACAGTATCCCCCAATTTAACACCTAAACCTTCCATTCTAGTAGTACTGATTCCTACATACCCTCTACCATCTTCTGTCTGCATCAGCACACTACAATAAGTAAGCACCTCATTAATCGTACACAGCAAGTTATGGCAGGAGTTTTCACTAAATACATTGATGATTTTTTGAGGGACTTCAAGATAATAGATACCCGATGAAGCACTCAGCAATTGGATAGGGGTTTCGAAAGTAACAGAGGTCATCTTAAATTATTAGGGTAAGAAGGTTGCATTTTCAGTTGATATAAGATAAAAATTAATTTATATCCTCTCCAATACGTTGTTACATTTTTGTTCCTCTAAAAAATGGTATAAAAAAGACAGGTGTTACGCCTGTCTTTTCTATAACTTATCCTTTATACTTATCCCACCTTCTTTGGTCATTCAGCATCCGGCTTTCAAACTTATGAGGAGTCGGAATAGATAACTCTATAGGCTTTTGATCAATTGGGTGATTCAACTCTAGCTTTACAGCACTCAAGAAAAGTCCCTTGCCTGTAAAATTACCTTTTTCCGGACCATATAGCTTATCTCCCAAAATCGGAAAACCTAAGCTTGATGTATGGATTCTCAGTTGATGCGTTCGTCCTGTATGAGGTTTTAACTCCAACAGTGACAGGTATTCACATTGAATCGATCTTACCCTTTTTAACAATTTAAATTCAGAATAGGCCTTCTGCTCTTCAATTGGTAAGTCTATAGCTCCTGAAGTCGGCGTTTCTCCAATCACCAAAGCATGATAGGTCTTCTGAATTGTTTTTTCCTTGAACATATTTCCCAAGACAATTCGAGCCTCCATCGTACGAGCAGCAATCAGCAAACCGCTTGTAGCACTATCCAATCTATGTACAGGCTTTGCCCATTGCAATGCATTCTTGGCATTTGATCTTGGAACATTCGCCACCAAGGCATTTTCTAGGGTTCTGTATTGGTTACCACTAGTCGGGATACCTGCCGGCTTATTGACTACTACCATATGCTCATCCTGATAAATGATCTCCAAGTCTATCTCAAACCCTTTAGGTGGCGTTACTTCCTTGGCATAGAGGTCTAGACACATACCTGGCATTATCCACCTTCCAGACTCAGCAGGGGCTCCATCAATATGCAGTAGCCCTTTCTTTATGGCTTTTTTAACACTATTATGAGAAGGCAATGCCTCAAACAAGTCATAAGCGTAATCCACAAAGCGTATTTCTCCTATACCTTCCGGTACTATATGCGTCTCAATCTTTTCCACTATCAATTAAATGGTTGGTTTTGCGCCACAAAGATAGCAGGAAAAGACCAAACCTTACTTTTCTTCACTCATCGGTACTGTAAACCACAATTTTGTCTCCTTTGCTGCTGACTGTCCCATACCTGGGGCTGCCCCTCCTGGACCTCTTCCACCTCCTGGACCACCCATACCTCCTTGCATACCTTGGCCTCCTGGACCACCCATTCCGCCACCATTCATACCGCCACCCATTCCTGGACCGCCCATACCTCCTTGCATGCCTTGCCCTCTTTTTCCTTGACCATTCATTGGAGGTCCCATTCTAACAGCATCTTCCAATTCGATACCTACTGCAAGTTGTGTTATCTCTTTATCAGATAAAGACTCCAGCTTACTACGGTCTACTTTCAACAGGCAATACACGTACCCCTCTTCATCTGTTTCTAGTTGACCTTCTACAAAAGCACTATCAGAGGGTTCTATTATTTTCGCTTCATTATTCTCAACCCACATCACACCACCGTTTTTGTTACCACCCATCAATAACATTCTATCACGCTGAGCTTCATCTCTTCTTTCTCCCAGTGGTGGTTCCATTCTAGCCGTTGGGTTATCTCCTCTTTGTCCCATTTCTGGCATTTCCATCTCTGGCACACCTATTCCAGGCATTAGTGGGTATGTCGCCATAATATCTTTTTTCTTCTTCCCATCAGGGTTAAAGTAAAACTTGATACCATTTTGCATAATACCCTTTATCGTCTTTACACTTCCCACTTTGAGGTGCAAGTAAAAGTACTGGTCATCATTTTTAGCTTCATAAAAAAGCTGGCTTTCTGAATCGTAGTGTCCGAAAGGTCCTTGTACCAATAAGGATGTTGGTGTTTCCCATTTTGCTTTATGCTGAGGTAATCTGCTACAGGCCGAAAAAAGCAGAACCGCTATCAGGAGTGACAATCTTGTTTTCATAAACTGTTTATATCGTTAATAAAAAATCTCATTAAAAATGATAGACTTGACCTGCGCAGACAAAAAACATCGACCTTCTGTAGCTTTGCATCGAAATTTGGAAGGATTTCAACGATGAAACTTCCTTGACGTCTGAAGGGATTTTTTTAAAGTGATTGAGTATCCGCTTTCAGAAGTCAAAAAGGGTTTCTTATATTAGGTTCTGTATCTTTACCCAACATCCAATTAAATTACCAGCCCATGAAGCAATGGATATCAATCATTGGCCTATTGCTACTGATGAACATTAGTGATAGTTATGCACAAGTGTATAACTATATAGAAGAAGATGAGAATAAAAACGGAAAGGTTAAGCAAGACCCAAATACGCAGTCTGACAAGGTACCACTGAGAGATAAGCTTTTTTTTGGAGGCAATGTCGGTTTTCAGTTTGGAGACGTAACCCTCGTCAACCTTGCTCCACTGATTGGTTACAAGATTACACCACAGCTGCATTCAGGTGTTGTTTTTTCCTATACCTACTATAAGGACAAAAGATTCAATCCTACATTTAATCAAAATATAATTGGAGGTCGTATCTTTGCACGCTATATAGTAAGCGTTACCGAGCAGTTGCACATTTTCCCACATCTTGAGTTCCAGACCATGCGGTACGAAACCCGTAATGGCTTATTTGAGGTACCTGCTGAGTGGTATAATTCTGTCTTGCCAGGTATCGGGATACAACAGCGAATCGGTCAGAGGTCTGCGATCAACATTTATGCACTGTATGACCTCAATTATAATAATGATACTTCAATTTATGATTCACCTTGGGTTTTCAGGGTGGAGTTCAATATATAACAACAGCAGTTTTTACAATGTGGAATATCTGGCACCTAAAAAACCAGATTACCCAAATTACTATGTTGTACAAATTGCTACCCATATCAAACACATACTATGGCTAAGATTAACTACGGTAAAACATGGTGGGGGCAACAATGGCTTAAGGCGCTCTCAGACATTGACTCTACAAACCGCCTCCCGAGAGGAAAGACCTATGCCAACAAGGGAGCCGTATTAGACATTAAGGTTAGTAACGGTAAAGTTGAAGCAAAAGTAAGGGGTTCCTACGGAACCAACTATCGCCAAACACTGGCTCCTGAAAAACACTTCACTGAACAGGAAAAAGAGTTTATAGTCAATCAACTGACTGAAAATGACAACCGGATCACGTTATTGCTTTCCGGACAATTACCTCCTGAATTATTCGAGATTTGTCAGCAAGCTAACATCCAGCTTTTTCCCGAGCATTGGGTAGAACTGGATATGCACTGCTCCTGTCCCGACAGAGTGGTTCCCTGCAAACACCTTGCGGCGGTCATCTATGTACTTGCTAATGAGATTGACCGTAATCCGTTCCTGATCTTTGAACTGAATGGACTAGACCTCCCCATGGAACTAGAGAAAAAAGGTATCTCTATTCAACAACAAACACTAGGGGCGATACCTAAACTCGAAGACCTTACACTATCAACTCCTTACGAAGCTACTTCTACTCGAGAAGGACTCGAACAACTTGACTTCTCACACATTCCAGATCTTTATGAACAAATCTTTGGGCTGATCTCTGAAAACCCTCTATTCTGTGCCAAAGACTTCAAAGCTGTCTTACAGAAAGGCTACAAAAATGCCATCCGTAAAGCAGGTGCTCCACCTGAAGAAGAAGACCATGAAGACTACAGTCAACACCATAAGCGACTGAAGTTTGCGGAAAGCATCAATATCGTATTGGATACTGACATGGCGGTGCTGGACTTACTGTGTTACACAGACAAAGAGTTTCAGCGCTTCTCAGGCAACAAGGTATTTGACATGGCGGTACTGGTAGCCACCATCCAATCAATCAAGGAAGAGGAGTTGGTGCAATACCCATATGAAGTAAAGCTATTGTATTTCCTTTATCTGTTCTCCATTAAACTGATCAATGTATCGGCATATATTCCACAGATCGTTGAGACAGCTAACAACGAATTCACAATCCGATGGATTCCGGCCCATATCAGCAATGAAGTACAGGATGTATGTGCAGCTATACAGCAATTGATCTCCCCTGACTTGCTAACATACAAAAGCGATCAGGGCACCAAATACTTTACACAACAGGAAACACTAAATATTCTATGTCACCTGTTTATTCAGCACTTTATGCTGGAAGGCAGCCAAACCATTATACTGCCAGAGACAGATCAACTGATTTTTGACTGCTTCTTTGGTGATTATCCTGTCTCATTCAATCAGTCTGGTAAAAAGGAAATTCCCGTAACTGTCAACCGCTGGTTGGGTAAGTTTTTCCTTTCACACAAACGTTATACACCATTTATCCGAATCGATGAAGAGGACAGCCGTTTCTTTATCCGACTGTTTGTTGAAGACCGTGAAAATGGCAAAGACGAAGCCCCTATTTCACTGACCCACTTCCTGAATGAGCCTTCTTTTGCAGCAAGCAAATTTGATGTACTTCAGGATTTGCAGTTGCTGACGGAATACTTCCCTGCATTGGAAGAGATGGTCCGAAACCAAGGCAGACAGCCTATTATGCTAGATGCTGTTGAGATGGTTGGAATTCTGTTGGATATTTTACCACTGATTGAAATGCTTGGTATCAGAATCATGATGCCAAAAGCGCTTCGCAATTTGGTAAATCCAAAGTTGGCACTCTCTCTTCACAAGAATGGACAAGAAGCTGGAGAAAAATTCCTGAGCCTTCAGGATATGCTGGACTTTGACTGGAAAATCGCCATCGGCAATAAGGCCATCTCGGCCGATGAGTTTAAGAAAGCCGTGAAAGGTATTTCAGGTCTTGTAAAGATTCAGGATCAATTTGTCTTGATCAGTCCAGAAGAGATCAAGAAACTACTAGCACAACTTGAAAATCCACCGAAGATAAAGCCAAATGAACTGCTGCAAGCTGCACTCAGTGAAGAGTACGGAGGTTCTATGGTTGATATTTCTGAAGAGGTTAGACAAATGATCCAGCACTTCAAAGAAATTAATGAGATAGCCCAACCAAATGCTCTAAAAGCTGAGCTGAGGGAATACCAAAAGAAAGGCTACGAGTGGATGTACAAGAATGCTCGTCTTGGGTTTGGCAGTTTGATTGCTGATGATATGGGCTTGGGTAAAACCCTACAAGTCATTACAACATTGCTAAAGTTCAAGGAAGAAGGATTGTTCAAGAAAAAGCAAGGACTCATCGTCGTTCCTACCAGTTTGCTTACTAACTGGAAGAAGGAAATTGAAAAATTCGCTCCTTCACTGAAAGCAACTGTCTTCCACGGTCCACAACGAAAAGATCCTCCTAAGAATGTAGAAGTGATCATCACAACCTATGGGGTAGTAAGAACAGACCTTGAAAAGTTCAAGAAACTAAAGTTATACTGTCTGGTTATTGACGAGGCTCAAAACATTAAGAATACGACTACGGCTCAGACCAAAGCCGTAAAATCACTCAGAGCGGACCTTCGTATTGCCATGAGTGGTACACCTGTAGAAAACCGCCTGTCAGAATACTGGAGTATTATGGACTTTACCAACAAAGGATACCTTGGTACACTAACCAACTTTACCAATACCTTTGCAAAACCAATCCAGAAAGAACGGGATCTGCAAAAACTGCAACGCTTTATGCAGATCACTGAACCATTTATCTTACGCCGACTCAAGTCAGATAAACGCATCATCAAGGATCTTCCTGATAAGGTAGAAAACAACCAGTACTGTAGCCTGACTAAGGAACAAGCTGCCATCTACCAGAATGTAGTGGATAACATCATGAATAAAATCAGGGATGAAGATGAGCAAAGCACTACCAGAAAAGGTTTAGTTCTGAAGCTGATGATGGCGCTGAAACAGGTATGTAACCACCCATTCCAGTATATGAAGAAAGGTGAAAATGAATTTGCCTTGTCTGGAAAAGCGCAACGTATGTTTGAGCTACTGGATTCTATTCAGGAGAATGGCCAGAAGACACTTATCTTCACCCAATACCGTGAGATGGGTAATCTACTGACAGAGTGGATTGAAAACCGTTATGGCAGAAAGCCTCTATTCCTGCATGGTGGTACTTCCCGAAACGAACGGGACCAGATGGTGGAAGACTTCCAACACAACCATGCTACCAACGTATTTATCCTTTCATTGAAAGCAGGTGGTACTGGACTTAACCTTACAGCGGCAAGTAACGTGATTCACTATGACCTATGGTGGAACCCTGCCGTTGAGGCACAGGCAACAGACCGTGCATACCGTATCGGGCAAGAAAATAATGTTATGGTACATCGCCTGATTACACAAAATACTTTTGAGGAAAGAATCAACGATATGTTACACAGTAAAAAAGACCTTGCCGATATGACCGTCAGCCTTGGCGATACTTGGATTGGTGAGTTAAGCGATGAGGAACTTCAACGAATTGTGTTGCTGAAAAATTAGTATTTAATAGAATCGCATTAAAGCTGAAATAAGAAAAGGAAACCATAAAGGTTTCCTTTTCTTTTACCCCTTAAATAGGAATTATTCTATCTAATATCTTATTCTACACCCAGCAACTCTACTTCAAAATAAAGGATTGAGTTAGCAGGGATAGGACCGATTGGACGGCTACCATAACCCAATTCAGGAGGAATTCTTAGCATAGCTTTCGAACCTACGTTCAACAGTGCAATCCCTTCATCCCAACCTTTGATTACTCTCCCCATTCCTAATGGAAACTCAAACGGTTGACCACGATCAACAGAACTGTCAAACTTGGTTCCATCTTCCAAATAACCTTGGTAGTGTACTTTAACTACTTTACCTTTTTCAGGCAATACTCCCTGACCTTTATTGATCATTTTAACGCCCAGACCTGATGCTGTAACTTCATAACCAATTTTATTTTTCTCCACTGCCCATGTCTCCAAAGCTTCCTGTATAAACAGCACATCAATGGTTTTAAGCTTCAATTTTTTATTATTCGCGATTCGCATCAGGTAAGGAATTGTTTCCTCTCCTTCAGCAGGAAACTCAACAGCGAGTGTTTTTTTCTTTTGATTAATCAGGAAATAGTCTTCTTTTTCCCAAAACTGAGCACATTGTCCTTCAAAATTTGGATGCTTATAATAATAGTCAGCTTCTTTCTCGGCAGGGTTACAGTCCTCACACTGAGCCTGTACATTGGTCATCAAAAAAATAGACAGACCAATCAGGGTAAAAAGTTTTCTTAACATGGTTTCGTTTAAATTATTTATTGAGTTTTATATCTGCTAATTCAAGGTTGGGCAAGATACCACTTTTTCTAAAAGCTATATTAGTCAATTCCCAAATCCAATTCCCTTAACTTCTCTCCAAACACTTCCTGAACTCGCTGAAACAATTGTCTTTCCTCCTTACGGATATGCAATACCATCAATTCACCAAGTGCATGCATTGTATTGACCGCTGGGTTTTCAAAATCTATACTATCGTACAATTCCTGAATCTGTTGGTGCTCATCAACCAGCTCTTCCAACAAGCGGTCCACTTCTTGGTCAACACCTTTCAAGAACGGAACCAGTACCACTTCTTCAGCTTGTGTATGAAGCTTCCATAACCCTTCAAATACCTGCTGCAAATAAGCAGCCTTCCCTTTCGGCTCAGTTGGCAATCCTTTATATGGCGGCGCATCCTTTTTAAGCAACTGCCCTGCCAATAAAAGTTGGTGGTGTTGACGAGATAATGGTATCAGTGCTTCGTGTCGTTTCATTCTTCATTGAAAAATTAGTTTGACACAAAAAAACAATTCCCGACAGAGAATAAAAAGCCTATCGGGAACTGTGTATCACAATGTACTGTGTGTACCGTCGCAGAAGCACTCATTATTAGTATGTTTGCACCCACACCAAGCAATCACCTTATCTTCTTCAATCACCGCTTTTACAGGGGCAAAGTCTGTTCCTTTGTGGGAGCCATCACAGAATGGCTGCTTGTCGCTTCTCCCACAAGCACACCAGAAGTATGTGCCTGCTTTAGTCTCTTTCACATATGGTTGTTTCTGTGGAATAATTGGTTGATCTGACATAACAATTAGAATTTGGGTTACTAGTTAATCCTTTACTTTAAGGTAACTATCACATCAACTTTATCCTAACTGCCCTAGCCATAAAAAAGGCTTCTGCATTTTTGATCAAGTCAAAAACACAGAAGCCCCTATATACCATTCACTATACTTTTTTACAGCTTTAACTGCAACTGTAAAAGCCACATTCCTTCATGATCTTCCACTACTGCTTCGCTATTATAGATAGGCCTGCTCGAGTACTGTGCTGACACTTTCATATTATTGCCATAAATAAGGTAATGCAATCCAAAATCTCCTTGCCAAGAGTCACCGTTCAGCCCATCGAAATCCTTGTAATACACAGCCGCAAATGGCATCAACCTATGACCATTATTCAGTAATGTTTCCGGCATCAGATAGCCTGCCTGAATTGTTGCTATATTACCTGTTCCTAAAGTGTATTGCTGTATACCGTGTCCTTGCAATGCTTGCTCTTCAGTAGGATTGGCTGTAGCAAACCCTCCCATTACGGTTGTTTTCCAAAGGTAGTTATCACCATAGTCGTAGTGGTAAAATGAACCATATGCTGACAAGGCACTTCCCTTTGCTAAAGGAGTCTCGAAGAAAATATCAGCGGCTAATGCCAATTGATGATGCTTTTCGACATAAGCCTCAGCATCAGCATTACGCAATACACCGGAAGCATTATTGTGGTATTGGAAACCTGCTCCCACATTCAATATCTTGCCTTTTTTACCAAAATAGGTGAGTGAGGTAGAATGTCCCATCTTAACAGGCTCATTATACAAAAAGCTCCAAGAGGCATACCCTCTTTGTGAAAGGCTACTGTTTCCTCTATTATAAGCAGTGTTATTTACGCCTCCTTCTATAATATCCTGATCTTTGGCTACCTTATTCCCAATTCCTTTTCCTGCTACATAGGCTGCTGGGTAAGGTTGGTTGACCGCCAACTCATAATTAAGCCTTCCTAATACTTTACCATGAAGGAATACACCTAACTGACGTACAAACTTATCGTTTACGTTTACGTTCGGAAAACTGAAGCCTGGATTGTCTATCGCCAGCGTCCCCGAATAAGCGATATCAGTAAGACGAGACAACCCTGAATATGCATGCTGACCTGCTCCCAAGTAAGTATTATTGGCAATCCTCACTTTTCCCCAAAAATCATGGAAGAAAGTATTGGATGTCTGCCCTGCATAAAATGGCAAACTCGTATTACCGAACTGCGTAAAGAAAATGAATTTCTTATCGAAGTTAGCCATCATCGTTAGCCTAGCCCTTCTTATACTGAAGTCAAAGTGACTGTCAGCTGCCTCCAAAGTTTGAGCATTCGCCGTACCCGGATTCATATCCGAATAGCGAGCCCACATCTGGAACCCCATTCCAAATTTCAGTGTGTTTTTCCCATCCTCAGTCAGGTTAATTTTAAGTCCCTTACTCAAGACTTCCTTTAATGGATCCTGCCTTTTATCATCGTCAATTTCCTGTGCAAAAGATGGTATAGCAAAGGCTAATAAAATTGGTAGTAGTGAGATGCTGAATCTGATATTCATTATGCTTTCTTATTCTTAATAGTATGACCTGATTGTATGAATCCACAAAGTTAAAAAGCTTCAAATTTTTCTAAGTGATGATTATCACTGAAATAGTATATTTTTTATTAATAATGTAAAACTCTTTTATATTCAATCATTTAAACAAAAAAAGGCAACCCATAAGTAGTTTGAATACTCATTGGTTGCCTTGCCTAATATCAAGTCAGTTCTATTGTTCTGGATCTGTTCTTAATATATTCAATTTGCTAAGTAACTCCACATTTTCCCCATCAAATGAATACTGATAAAAGCCGTCATTTGCCGTCACCAACAACCTTCCCTGATATGGAATTACATCATTGGCTGGTATATTGAATATATTTTTCAACTTGATGTCATTACGGTTAGTAATATCATACAGTTTGAGCACATCGTCACAAACAAACAGTTCATTTCCTGCTACTCCCAAACCTTTAGGGTTTGTCATATCATAGCTTCTCAACAATTGTGGAACTTGCATATCTTCAATACTGATAATGTCCAATTGATTGACACCTCTCCAGCATCGCCCTGATTCGGCACGCAATGTAACGTATGCAAAACGATCATCTGCTACAACAGGGTCACAGCTTACCACATGCTCAAATTTGGATACATACTGTGGGTATTCTGGACGGCTTGCATCATAAATATACATTCCATCCTGAGAACCTATAAAAAGGTAGTTCTGACGAGGAAAGATGGTCTCTATCCCAAATCCAACTGGATTCATGCTCACCAGTTCAGGTGAAGCACTATTGGTTATATCATAAGTAGAGAGTTCCTCATGGTTGACGGTGTAAAGGTAATCTCCCACAATAGCAAAACGTGCCATTGAACCGCCTTTACCGCCTGCTGCATCTGCTGATACAGCTCCAACGTCTCCAGCAGCGTCACAAGATTGTAATAGAGCTGCTAAGCCTAGCATATATATGCATAAAAGAAATGTCCTCATGTCAAATAATTATACTTTGTTATTTAATGGGTTTGATCTATTGGGTGTAGACTCACTCAGCTTTCTTTTCCCACCCTACGATTACTGTACCTTCCTGTCGCTGTTCCTTTTGATATTCCCAAGGGATAAAGTTGGCATCAGGTGGATACAACTCAGGTAATACATTATAAATACGTTTTGTTTCTTTAACCGCTACTGGCAATGTGATATCCAGTGCGACAAGGTCTACTGCATTATCCGCATACAGTACCTTATCTTTTACTGCGATGTCAACACAGCCTGGCACCTGAATAAAGGCTTTTACTAATGGGTTTGTAGGGTCTGAGTTATCAATGACATGTATTCCTTCATACCGTTCGTTCAGAAATACATAATCACCTAATAAATACATCTTGCCTGGATTTTGGATAGCCCTAGGTGAAGAGGCTATAATGGACGCTTCAAGGTCTGAGCGTTTCATGATTACAGGTACATAGGCTGACTCATTAGCTACAGGGTCTACAATAGGCGGCTCTTCACCACCACTGATATACCAGCATCCTGATAGCAAGAGTGCAAGTAGCATTACAAAAAAGGAAGTTCTTTTCATGGAGATATAGTTTGGGTTATTCTAAAAAAAGTATTCCTCTTCTCTGACAACTGAAATCTATTAAAAAACAAAAAACTCATGTCCAAAATAGAACATGAGTTTACCCCTGTTAAATATTCTCCATATAAGGAAAATCTCTTGCTCAGCAGAAGGAAAAAATATGCTTCCACTGTATCCTATGTGTATATATGTGTGTATTAAGTGTGTGCTAAACTAGCCTAAAAGAAAGGCATAAAAAAACAAGCCGATAACGCACCGCTCAACCACTTACCCTTGCTTGCTTCCGCACCTGGGGGATTCGCAGGAGCCGATCGTATCGACTTGCGGTTGCAAAGGTAACACTTTTTTACATTCTGTCAATACTATTGCAGAATTTTTATTCGAAAAAGTAGCTAAAAAATCTCTTCCCCTTCCCCTTTAAATAGAAAAACCCTTTCTTAAACCTTTAACTATCAAGACTTAAGAAAGGATTCTCTCTAATAAGAAAGACGAAAAAAATCTTTCAAAATTTATGCATTCACCTTAATCAGGTAATAGTTTTTCTTACCCTTTTGTGCCAATAAATATTTGCCTTGTAGCAATTCAAAGTCAGTTGGCTTCTCTTCACCTGCGATTTTTGCTTTGTTAATGCTTACACCGCCACCCGCAATCATTCTACGAGCTTCACCTTTTGACTTAAATACTATACCACCTGTAGCAGCTGAAAGCAGATCATTTACATCTTCAAGGTCTACCAAGTCTCCTTTTGAAATTTCTACTTGAGGTACTCCTTCAAATACCTGTAGCAGCGTACGCTCATCCAATGACTTCAGGTCATCTGTTACATTCTTTCCGAAAAGGATAGAAGATGCCTTGATAGCCATTTCCAAATCTTCTTTGCTATGTACACGCTCTGTGATATCTTCAGCTAAAGCACGTTGCAAGGCACGCTGATGAGGAGCTTCTCTATGTTCTGCAATCAGGGCTTCTATTTCCTCTTTTGTCTTAAATGTGAAGATTTTGATATACTTCTCAGCATCCTCATCTGACACATTCAACCAGAATTGGTAGAACTGGTAAGGTGATGTTTTCTCAGGATCAAGCCATACAGCTCCACCTTCTGTCTTACCAAATTTAGTTCCATCAGATTTTGTAATCAGTGGACAAGTCACCGCAAATGCTTCACCACTTGCTTTTCTTCTGATCAACTCAGTACCAGTCACAATATTACCCCACTGATCAGAGCCTCCCATCTGTACCTTACAACCTTTAGTTGTGTAAAGGTGGTAGAAATCCCATCCTTGTAGCAACTGGTATGTAAACTCTGTAAATGAAAGCCCTGTTCCTGCCTCAAGACGTCTTTTTACAGAGTCCTTTGACATCATGTAGTTCACGGTAATATGTTTACCAGCATCCCTTACAAAATCGATAAAGCTGAAGTCTTTCATCCAATCGTAGTTGTTCAGCAATTCTGCCGAGTTTTCACCACAATCGAAATCCATAAATTTCTCCAACTGCTTACGGACACCTGCAATGTTTTTAGCAATTGACTCTTCGTCCAGCAATACACGCTCGTCAGACTTGAACGATGGGTCTCCGATCATACCTGTAGCACCACCAATAATCGCCAACGGCTTATGACCAGCACGCTGAAGGTGGTTCAGGATCATTACTGACACTAGGTGTCCTACATGCAACGAGTCTGCCGTAGGGTCAAAACCTACGTATGTCGTCGTCATTTCTTTATTGAACTGCTCTTCAGTACCCGGCATCATATCATGGATCATGCCTCTCCACTTCAGTTCTTCTATCAGGTTTTTCTTTATTGATGACATTTTTATTGGCTAGTTATACTAATATAAAAATGGGTGGAACCTCAGATTCCAAATTCATTGAAATTTCTGTTCAATTTTTCAATCAAAATGATCTAAATAGACACAAATAAAAGGATCTCTCCTTTTTCAATCCTCAAATAAGATCACTTCAATGATTAAAAATGGAACTTTTTTAAATAAAGGTCGCAAGTTACAGAAAATGGCTGAAACTAAACACCCTACTAATCAGAATGAAAATATACTCAGCAGTTCTAAATTTATAAGCTTCAAATCCTGTAAAGTAATCAACAAGCTAATTGCAAATGTTCCTAATACCAGACTTGCTTGAAGTTTTCTACTTGTCAGGTAACTATCCAAAAATGTGATTACTGTCAGAATAATAATGACAGGGTACAACACTGTCAAAATTGAGCCTGCCAAGACGATGATTTTATCAATACCAACCACTGCCAGCACTGTACTGAAAGCCGCTGTTACCAACACAGTTGTTCTATACTTCAGCTTTCCTCCACTGATTGATTGAAATATATCTCCTGTCATCGCCAATAAGCCTATAGATGAAGTCAGACACGCCAATGCTACAGTTATACTCAACACTGCCTGTCCTACACCTCCCAATAACCTATCTGCAATGGTTGATAATAATGGAGCATTTGATTGCCCTGCCAAAGTTTGGCTTGTCGTAGCCCCAACATAGATCAAACCTCCATAAATTATAGCCAATAACACTCCGGCTACCAACCCTGCATTTACAGAGATCTTAACTTGTTCATTAAAAGATGTATACCCCTTTCGTGTCAGGTTAGTCAAGAAGAGTCCTCCGATCACTACCGACCCTACAGCACCCAAGGTTTGATATCCTTGTGTAATTCCCTTTCCAAAGACATTTGTAATTACAGAAGCCGTCTTTTCCCCAATAGGCGCTGTCACTCCCAAATATATAATGTACAATAATACAGCGACCAATATAGGAGCCAATATAGAGCCTAGTCTATCTAGAATCTGAGATGGTCTCAATACAAAGAAGAGACAAATTCCAAAATACACTATCGAAAACAACCAAGGGTTTATTTCGCCCAATTGTGGCACTACACTCAACTCATAAGTCAATGCCCCATTTCTTGGGATTGCAATAAGTGGTCCTAAACAAATAATGGACACAGCGCCTATCACCTTACCAAAATTAGGATGAATTCGCTTGCCGAAATTTTGAGTGTCTCCCCCTACTTTAAAAAGTGCAATCAGGACAGCTACTGTCAACCCTACATCAGACATTAAAAAACCTATAGCACCTTGCAGCCAACTTTCCCCTGCCTGATTTCCTAAGTTTACAGGAAAAATCAAGTTGCCAGCACCAAATACCGTTGCAAAAAATGCTAATCCCAGTACGAGCGTATCCTTTGCTCTTTTATTCATCGATTTGTTTGTTATTGTGGATTTAAACCCGTGATAATACAACGTATATGTAAAAATAATCTCACCTGTTAAGATTCGTTAGACAGAAAAGCAGTTCACCAATGGGAAAATAAAAAAGGACCATCCAACAACGGATGATCCTTTCATTCAATAATATATTGTCATTCAGAATTTAAGACTTGATCAACAGTTTTTGTCCCGGACGAAGACTGTTAGATTTCAACCCATTCCATTTCTTTATATCATTGACAGAAACACCGTTGTTCTTGGCAATTTCCCAAAGTGTATCTCCGCTCTTCACAGTATAATATCCATTTGAAACAGGCTTGCTGCTTGCTGTTGATTTCTTCACTGAAGAAGAGCTAACAGAACTGTTGCTTTTCTTTGCTTTGTCTACAGCTACAATCAGTTTCTTGCCTGCATAAATGGTATTACCTCTCAGGTTATTCCAACTTCTAAGCTGTGTAATAGACACGCCATACCTTTTGGCTATAGCGCCTAAGTTTTCACCACTTCTAATCGTGTGATAACCTGAAGCATTTACTTTTGCATTTGATGATGAAGACCTTGATGCTGTTTTCTGTTGAGGTGAAACATGTCCTCTACCATAGATCTTCAATTTCTGACCTGCATAAATGGTATTACCTCTCAGGTTATTCCATGCTTTTATCTCCCAAACTCTTACACGGTTTCGTTGTGCAATCAAACCAAGAGACTCACCCCTTCTTACATAGTGATAATAAAAACCATCCAAATAGCTACCACTCTTTCCATCATACTTAGACTTTGCTAGAATAGAGTCACGGTTGCTGTCAAACATTTCTTTTCTCAATGCAGGAATCTTAATAGGATAGTTCTTGATCCCATCAGGTATATATCCCCATCTTACTTGAGGGTTTAACTCTTTCAAGTCATCATCACAAACCATCAGTTGCTCTGCCAGTTTTTTAAGGTCTACAGATTGGCTTACCAAAACCTCTTCTGTTGGAATCTCATAGAATGGCTGCTCCTGAATCAGGTTATGCTCATCAGCATAATTCAATGCATACATCATAGCCACAAACTGAGGCAGGTATGAACGAGTCTCTCTTGGTAGCTTGTGATAAATATCCCAGAAATGGAATTTCTCTGATCTCCTTTGTGCCTTTCGAATATTACCAGGCCCACAGTTGTAAGCAGCCAAAGCAAGCTCCCAATCATGGAAGTAATTATAAAGGAATCTCAAATACTTGGCAGCTGCCCTTGTAGCCTTCTCTGGGTTCATTCTCTCATCAAAGTGAGAGTTCTGCTTCAAGCCATAGTTCAATCCTGTTCTTGGCATAAACTGCCAAAGACCTCTTGCCCCTACCCTTGAAAGTGCTGTAGGCTTTAACGCTGATTCAATAATTGCCAAATACTTCAACTCTTCAGGTACTCCTTCTTCTCTGAAAATTCTTTCAAACATTGGGAAGTACATATTCTTTCGCTGAAGAATTAGCATTGTATAGTCACGGTTTCTGACCGTAAAATAATCAATAAACTTTCTTACACGTTCGTGATATGTCAATGGAATATCGCTTTCAATACATGCTAAGCGATCCATAATGATATCATCTGTAGGGTGTGGAATGTAATCATTCTCCATCAGGATATTATCCAAATGGACAACCGATGTGGTATCAAAGTCCTCCAGTGCATCCTCAGTCCAAGGTGCATACGGAGCAGCTTCCACTACCTCAAGTGTATCGAACGGGTAAATATACCCTTCGGGAGGTGGTACAGTATAAATACTGTCTTCCCATGTAAATGCTGGATTTTCATCTTGGGCAAATACCGACGAGACACTAAAAAGCATCGTCGCTACCCATAGCAAGGTTATTTTTTTTGGTGTGCGCATATCATTAACACAAATTCTTCCCTGGGGGTGAGTTGTTGTTCTACGATGGAAAAAATTGTTTTAAAAAGTATCGATATAAGGTATTAAACGATCTTTTTACTGTACAATTAATTATCCCAATGTTACAAGCAATAGACATGCCATCGAATTTTCAGGGCATAATACCCTCTTTGGCTATGTCCTCCTCTAGCAAAACCAATTTTATATTTTCATTCTGTTTACTTCATTTTGTAAACAGCATACTAGGCTCTAAGCCTTACATAAACAATGTTATGGAATTTAGATTGTATAGAAGATCGCATTTACAAAAATTGATAATGGTTTCCGAAACAACCTTCTACACAATCATTTATTATCATAACGTAGCCAAATAATCGGCAAACGTTAACATTTTTTCTTCTTCAAAACGGTTGGCCATTACTTGCAGTCCAATTGGTAACCCTTGGCTATCTTCTCCGTTAGGGATAGATATCGCTGGCAAACCTGCCAAGTTAGCGTGAACCGTATACAAATCTCCCAGATACATTTCCAGGATATTATTTTCATTATACTTTCCGATTTCGAATGCTGTTGAAGCCGTCGTTGGCATCAACAAGAAATCGTGGTTGCTCAACAGCTTTTCTGAAGCTTCTTTAATCAACCTTCTTACCTTCTGTGCTTTTGTAAAGTATGCGTCATAATAGCTAGCACTCAGTACAAAAGTACCCAACATAATACGGCGCTTAACTTCTTCACCAAACCCTTCAGAACGGGTAAGTTTATACATTGACTCAATGTCTTCTGTATTTTCACTTCTTGTGCCATACCTTACTCCATCAAACCTCGAAAGGTTTGTACTTGCTTCTGCTGTAGTCAGAATGTAGTAAGTTGGCAACAGGTAGTCCAATAGAGGAAAGTCAACAGGCTCTACATCATGTCCTGCGGCTTTCAGTGATGCTATCTTCTCAAAAGTATTAGCCTTAATATCTTCATTCAGATGTTCACTTTCAACTGTTTCTCGGATATACCCAATTCTGTACTTACGGTCTTCACTGCTCTTTACAGATGCTGAATATTGAGGCACAGGTTTATCAGAAACCGTTGCATCATGCTCATCTGCCCCTGCAATTACCTCTAGGGTAATGGCTGCATCTTCTACATTCTTGGCTAAAACACCAATTGTATCAAAAGAGGATGCATATGCAATCAGACCCCATCTAGAAATTCTAGAGTAAGTTGGCTTTAACCCAACCACTCCTGTAAAAGCGGCTGGCTGCCTTACAGAGCCTCCTGTATCAGAACCTAAAGACACAAGACAAAGGTCTGCTGATACTGCTACAGCTGAAGCCCCTGAAGACCCTCCTGGTACTCTTGAATTATCTACATTATTTAGAACAGGGCCAAATGCTGAATTTTCATTTGAAGACCCCATAGCAAATTCATCACAGCTCTGACGACCAATGATAATCGCATCCTCATCAAGCAAACGTTCAATCACAGTAGCCGAAAACTGGGAAACAAAGCCATCTAGAATCTTACTGGAAGCCTGAAGACCATGCCCTTGATGAGCAATCACGTCTTTAATTCCAACTACCATTCCGGCTAGCTTTCCAGCATTGCCTTCAGCGATTCGGGTGTCCACTTCTTCCGCTCTTTTCAATGCCTCATCAGCATATACTTCCAAGAATACGTTCAAGTGTTTATTGTCCTCAATATTCTTGAGATAATCCTTTACCAACTGTTGGCAAGTAACCTGTCCTGCTTTTAAAGCGGTGCTTATTTCTTTGAATGAAGAATACACAGAGCTAAGTAAATTTGTTATTAGAGAAAACAGTAAAGCGTGCCTGACAAAGCCCTTTTACATCGGTAAAAGAGTGAAAGTGCCAAAACGCAATAAAAAAGAAGTTTATCAATTTGTCGAAACAAAGATAAACTTCTCTTCTTTCAAAAGAAATAACTTATTTTTTATAGATATACCCAACAAAACACTGGCACATCTCTTAGCTTTCTTTCTTATCATCTTTCAAACCTTCTTCAATTTCGCTGCTTAACTGCTTTTTCGCGTCATTGAATTCTCTGATACCTTTACCAAGGCCTCTTGCCAGCTCTGGAATTCTTTTCGCACCAAAGAGCAAAAGGATAACAAGAATAATAATTAACCATTCGAAGCCCCCAGGCATACCAAAGAGTAATATAGCTAGTGTTTCCATAGTTCAGTTGTTTTTAAATGTGCCGCAAATCTAATTTATTATTAGTAAATAACAAAAGAATTCCTGTATTTGAAATCACTTACAATTCATTGAATATGAAGCTGAAATATACTTTTCAAACTAGCATAAACTGTCATTTTAATGCTTCATTATCCGAGCTAAGTTCGTAAATTTCTTTCAGTATTCTTCCTTTTATATTACATAGCCAGTATGACAATACTATCCGCAGATCAAATCCGACAATGGGATGCCTACACAATTGCCAATGAACCTATCCCCTCCATTGACTTAATGGAACGTGCCTCACTAAAGTTTACGGAATGGTTTACAAATAAGTTCACAGCGCAACAGCCTGTACATATCTTCTGTGGCACAGGCAATAACGGTGGCGATGGACTTGCTATTGGCCGACTTTTACTTGAGCAAAAATATGATGTCAGACTTTATGCTGTCAGGTTTTCAGACAAGCAATCTCCTGACTTCAACACCAATGAAAAGAGGCTGAAAAAACTGAAAGAAATTAAAAATATTAACAATAAGGAGGACTTTCCTGTCCTTCATTCACAAGACCTCGTAATCGATGCCATATTCGGTTCCGGCTTATCAAGACCTATCACAGGCTTTACAGGTCAACTCATCGACCATATTAATAGCAGCAATGCTACAATCATCTCTGTAGACATTGCATCAGGACTCTTTTGCAATACACAAAGCACATCTGTACATATCATCAAACCTGACCATACGGTAAGCTTCCAAACACCAAAGCTATCCTTTATGCTCCCTCAAAATGAAGTATTTACAGGAAACTTCACGGTAGTCGACATAGGTTTAAGCCCTGCCTTTATCCGACAAACCTCAACCCCTTACATTTATACAGACAGTTCCTTTATCAACTCTATCATCAAGAAGCGAAGTAAGTTTTCACATAAAGGCACTTACGGTCACACGTTGCTTATTGGTGGTAGCAAAGGAAAAGTAGGTGCTATTCAGCTTTGTGCAAAAGCAGCACTTCGCACCGGTTTAGGCTTGCTTACCACTTATGTACCATACTGCGGGTTCAATATCATGCAAACAACTGTACCCGAAGCCATGTGTATGACAGACCCTGAGTTTGACCTTTTATCCAAAGCACCTGTACCACTAGACAAGTACCAGTCTGTAGGAATTGGTCCTGGAATCGGCACATTCATGGATACTCAGCAAATGATGGAGGATATTCTGGAAAACTATGATAAACCAATGGTATTAGATGCGGATGCCTTGAACATTTTAAGCCAGAACAAAGAACTTCTTGACCAACTTCCAGAAGGTAGTATTCTAACACCACACCCAAAAGAATTTGAACGGCTACTCGGTGACCAAACATTCGAGGATGATTATGAACGGTTAGAACTTCAAATCATGTTTGCCAAACGGTATCAGGTAGTAGTTGTTCTTAAAGGAGCTCATACATCTGTTGCTACACCACTTGGAAGGGTTTATTTCAATTCTACTGGAAATCCAGGGATGGCTACAGGAGGAAGTGGAGATGTCCTAACAGGCGTAATTACAGCATTACTATCACAAGGCTATGCTCCGGGTGAGGCTGCAATCCTAGGGGTTTATTTGCATGGGCTCGCTGGTGACTTGGCTGCTTCTGAATATGGTCAGGAAGCTTTAATAGCCTCTGACATCATCAACAATATTGGCAAAGCATACCAACACCAACACAATTCATAAAAAGGGATACCCTCAAATACAAAAGCACCTCAGTAATTGATACTACTGAGGTGCTTTTATTTTAGTAATCATTAAACCTATGACTATTTATTATCATTGATCTCTCCAATGCTGTCATAGATCTCTTTTACGTATTTCGTGTCTTTAGCTCTTGCCCCTTCAAATAAGGAAATTGCCCTGCGATAAGTCTGAATGGCCATTTGGCTATTGTTGCTTTTCTTATAAAAGTCTCCCAGATTCTTAACTGACAATGCATGCTCCAAAGTAAGCTTACCATAAAATGTTCCTTTCACTGCACATTCTTCTTTCAACAATGGTTCTGCTTCTTTGAATTTTTGCTGAGCAGTCAACAGCTGCGCCATGCTACCAACTGCCTTGGCATAAGCAACATGCTGTTTTCCTGGCTTTTCAGCAGTAATCTCTATCTCTTCCTTAATTAAAGCCTCAGCCTCTTCGTAACGCTCTCGCTTGATGTAAAAATGAGCCAAATTATCCAATGCTTCCGCATAATCAGGGTGGAATTGAGGCAAGCTGCTTTTTCTCATTTCAATTCCTTCCTTAAATATTTTTTCAGCTTCAGCATCCATTCCTTTTGCTGCCTTTATTTTTCCCAATGCATCTCTGCTAGCAGCATATTCAGGACTTGTAGCACCTAGCTTCTCTTTTCTTACACTAATCGCATTTTGAATATACTCTTCAGCTTTATCAAGGTTACCCCCATCCATATTGATGCGAGCCATTTCCATACTTACATCTGCAGCTTCTACACTCTGCATTCCATAGATATCGGCTACTGCTTTCATCTTGATGTGCAAGATATCGTCAGCCTCTTTATGAGCTCCAAGCTCATTAAATTTCTTTACGATTTCATCTATCTCAGATACATAAGCCTTACGGTCTTCCATATGCTCTCCCGCTTTATGCAGATAGTTGACATAAGCTGTAACCGCTTCAGTAGTCAGACCAATCTGCTCAAAAGCTTGTGACTGCTTCTTATACACATCCAAATGGTCTTGTATCTTTCCTGCTGCACTATAGGCTTGCCCTGCCTCTTTGTACATAGCTACTGCTCCTTCAAACTTCTTGCTTGCCATCAAGACATCTCCAGCCTCATCAGTAATATCACCAAAGTAAGCTGTCTTTCCACCTGAAAGTTCTTTAGTAATCGTATACAGCTCCTTATAATACCCTGCTGCTGGAGCATATTTCTTTCCTCCTGCAAACAGCTTGGCTAAGCTATGTAACATTTTGGCATATGCATCTGACTGCTTGCCATTTACTTTTTCTCTTACACTCAGACCTTCTTCGTAATACTTTGCCGCTTCAGGATACATACGCATCTGTACTGATGTCTCAGCCATCAGTTCTTTTAACTCAGCCATCTCTTCAGAGGAAGCTTTCCCCACTCCTTGCAAGGCTGTTTCATACGTTTTGAAGTAAACAACAGCATCACCATACTGCTTCAACTCTCTATATGAAAGTGCCAAATAACGTAACGTCAACAAGTAATCTTCATGCTTAGGATTGTTTTTCCCTTCAAGACGAGCTTTTTGCAGCTCCTGAATAGCCGCGCTATATTTACCTTGGTCAAAAGCCTGCTTTCCTTGGCTGTAATATACGGTAAGTGATTGTGCCTTGAGACCGACACTTGAGAGAATACTCAAAAGGAGAATAAATAGAACCTGTTTCAAGGTAATTGCTTGTTTTGTTTTTGAGAATATTTTCGATAATGTGTAAAAACACTACCTATTAATAAAATAGGAAATAGGTGTTTGGGCTTAAATTGAAGGTAAAGTATACAAAAGTGACTCCAAACATATTTATACGTCAATAAAATATTGAACTTTTTTTAGATAAACGAATTTCTACCACACATTATTATCTAAACCTCTGTTCCTAAGCAATCTCTCCTTATACTACAATTCAGCCTTCTGATTTATCACTTGCAAGCAGTGATTTCAAACAATATTTAGTAGAATTGCGATAGATTCATACTACGTAATCTTTTTATAATTACAATCATATCATAAACATGCTAAAACGAACAATTATTCTGGCACTGATGGCCGTGCTTTCCCTGCAAGGTTTTGCTGCTGAATCAGCAAAAAAGCCTTCTGATGAAGGTATGTGGCTTCCAATGTTTATTGACAGGCTGAACTATGTTGACATGAAGAAAATGGGGCTTAAGCTAACCCCTGAAGAGATCTACAGTGTCAATAACTCATCCCTGAAAGATGCAATTATCTCTTTTGGCGGATTCTGTACAGGTGAAATCGTATCAGACAGAGGTTTGATCTTAACCAACCATCACTGTGGTTATGACGGTATCCAGATGGTAAGTACAGTAGAGAAAAACTACCTTGAGAATGGCTTTTGGGCAAGAAACCACGCAGAAGAAATTCCAATTGAAGGACTGTTTGTTCGTTTTCTTGTAAGAATGGATGACGTTACCGAACGCATCAACAAGGAACTGGGCGACCTTACAATGGATGAGCGTATCAAGAAAGCTCAAGAACTGATGAAACAAGTTCAGACAGAAGCTGAAGAGAAAAATCCTAACTATGAAATTCAGGTGAAGTCATTCTTTGACAACAATGAGTTCTACATGTTCACATATGAGCGTTATGACGACATCCGTCTGGTAGGTACTCCTCCTGAATCAATTGGTAAGTTTGGTGGTGACACTGACAACTGGATGTGGCCTCGCCATACAGGTGACTTTTCTATGTTCCGTGTTTATGCAAGCAAGGACAACAAGCCTGCTGCTTACAGCAAAGAGAATGTTCCTTACAAACCTAAACACCACTTACCTGTTTCTATCAACGGTGTAATCAAGGATGATTTTGCCATGATCATGGGCTACCCTGGCTCTACTGATCGCTACCTGACTTCTTACGGTGTAGAACATCAGATTGATGTATTCAACCCTCTTTTTGTTGAAATGAGAGACGCTCGCCTTAAGACATGGAGAAAGTACATGGATGCTGACCCTAAGGTAAGATTACAATACGCATCTAAGTTTGCTAGTACTGCCAACTACTGGAAGTATTTCATGGGACAGACCAAAGGACTAAAACGCCTGAAAGTTTATGACAAAAAGCAAAAAGAAGAAGATGCTTTCACAAAGTGGGTCAATGCTGATGATAGCAGAAAGACAGCTTATAGCGATGCCCTTCCTAATATTGAAGAAGGCTTTAAAGCAAAACATGACGCTACCACTGAGTTGATTCTTTTCACTCAGGCTGCAAGAGCAATTGAATCAACAAAACTGATCAATGCGCTGCAAGGTTATGCTAAATCAATGGGTGGTGAACCTGCTCCTGAAGCAAAGGAGAAAATCCTTAAAACTATTGAAGATCACTTCAAGGACTACAATTACATGACAGACAAGGAACTTTGTGCTGTAATGCTCAAAAAATACAAGGATGTCCTGTCAAGACCTGAAAACAAGAATCTTCCTGTTCCTGCTGTATTCAATACTATTGAAGAGCAATTTGATGGGGACTTCCAAGCTTTTGCTGACTCAGCTTACGAAGCTTCTTTCCTGACTACGAAAGCGAAAGTGGGTGACTTCATCGAAAATCCTTCTGCTGATGTGATGCAAAATGATATTTTGGTACAGGCAATGGGTTCTATGACTGAAGCATTCTTTGAGGTAAGACAAAAATCTCAAGAAGCTGAAATCAAAATTGCTGACGGTAACAGACTGTATGTAAAAGGTATCCGTGAGATGAACAATGAGCTTCCTGCAGACCAACAGAAGAAATACTACCCGAACGCTAACTCAACTATGCGTCTGACTTACGGTTCGGTACAAGATTACTTCCCTGGTGATGCCATGTTCTACAGCTACTACACAACAGCTCAAGGACTACTTCAAAAAGAAGATCCTAAAAACCCTGAGTTTATTCTGCCAAAAGAAGTTAAAGAGAAGGTTTTGGCGAAGGACTATGGACGTTATGCTGATCGTACTGGTGAGTTGAGAATTGGATTCCTTACAAACAACGATATTACAGGTGGTAACTCAGGATCTCCTGTTATCAACGGAAACGGTGAACTGATCGGTTTGGCGTTTGATGGTAACTGGGAAGCTATGAGTGGTGATATTGCCTTTGAACCAGAGCTACAACGTACTATCTGTGTAGATATTCGTTATGTACTGTGGGTAGTGGATAAGGTATATGGAGCTACTAACCTCGTTAATGAAATGACATTGATGAGTGGTAAGCCAGAAAAGAGCAAGAAGTTTGAGGCACTGATGCCTGAAAAGTACTAATCCGTAATAAAGGATTAAAAATCAAAGTAGCTCCGCCCAAAAAGCGGAGCTATTTTTTTACCTACAGGTGATGAGTTTGGCTCAATTGGCAACTCTTGGTTTATACCTTTATATTGCTCAGAAATTTTTCAATCCATCAACGAATAATAATTTCAAGCTGCATGTATGTACTCAGTGTATTTCAACGATTGAGAAAACGCATCGATAACTCACCAGGCAAGCAACTCGTCTATATCCTGATTTGGTGTGTTGTCCTGTTTATTGCTTTTGGGGTCCTATTTAAATGGCTGGAAGATGTCAGTTGGGAAGAGTCCTTCTGGCAAGCTTGGCAGACATTCACAACCGTCGGTTATGGTAACAAGCCTGCCGAAACATTAGAGGGACGTATCGTAACGATGTTCCTTAGTACCTTAGGCATTGCATTCGTGGGGATGCTTTTTTCAACTGCTTTTGACTACAAACAATATCTTAAAGATCAAAAAAGACTTGGCTTCATGGAAAATCCTATCAGAAATGGTTATGTGATATTTAATTTCCCTGGCACTTCCGTAACGACCCGCCTGATTCGCGAGTTAAGAAACGTGGAAAAAGGTGTGGGACTATGTATTGTAGATGGTAATCTTGAGCAATTACCTGACAGCCTGCAAAGCGAAAAGGATCTTCATTTCGTAAAAGGTAACATCTTGAGTCAGGATACCTATGAAAAAGCACATCTCAATGAAAACAAGGCTGTAATTGTTTTCCCTGTTGATAAAAACAACAAGGCTTCTGATGGCTCAACACGAACAATGATTGACTTGGTAAAACGCTTTACCAATGGAGGAACACGCATAATGCACGTACTAGTTGACGAGGAAAATGCATGGATGTTTGAAGATACCAGCTCTACTCAAATTTATGGAGACCTTGAAGTATTGGCACTAGTCCAAGAGTGTCAGGATCAACATTCGGCACAAATCATTGAGCAACTTCTCAGTAATTCACAAGGTGCAAGCCCACATACTGTTTATCCGAAAAAAGTAATTGGTTGGACTTGGAGTGAACTAGAGGAAAAAGTTACCATTGCCAAAAGAAACTCTGGCACCAATTGTAACTTGTTTGCTTTGGTTCAAAATGGCAAGCTCAATACCTGTCCTCCTTCTGACCAGATCATCACAGAAGATGCGGTTATCTCAGTTATAGCTTATAAAGACTTCAATTGGAGTAATTTTGAACAGCAACTAAGCTAGTTGATATGCTATAGTCAAACAAAAGTGTAAGTTTTTCAGTCTTATTCAGAAGAAGCAACAATGTTTTACACAGCAAATTCATGTATTTATCAGTAATTTGTTGTGAAAACAACCGACAAACCTCGTCTCGATAATTTAAAGCAAAATGAACGATTACTATACATTAAAAGTCAAAGAAGTGGTCAAGGAAACAGATGATGCTGTTACCCTACGCTTCAAGCAGCCTATTTTCAAGAAGATCAAGTATCAGTCAGGACAGTTTCTTACCCTGATTTTCAATATAGACGGCATAAAAAGCAGACGTTCTTACTCTATGTGTTCAACTCCTTCATTGGACAGTACCATTGATGTCACCGTGAAGCGAGTAGAAGGAGGTTTGGTTTCTAATTACATCAATGACCACATTACAGAAGGCAGCTCTGTAGAGGTTATGCAACCAATGGGGCTTTTCACTTTTGAGCCAGACAAGTCTAAATCCAGACACATTGTTCTTTGGGGTGCAGGCAGTGGTATTACTCCACTAATGTCAATTATGAAGTCCGTTTTGTTCTTCGAGCCAGAGAGTAAGGTCTCCCTCGTTTATGGCAACCGAACTGAAGACAGTATCATTTTTAAAGATAAGCTTGATATCCTGAAAGAGCGATTCGGTGACAGATTACAGGTTGTTCATGTTTTAAGCCGTCCTGATCATACTTGGGGTGGTTATTCTGGTAGAATAGACGACATCAAAGTCGTTAATATCATGAACAAGCTACCCAAAATGGAAGAAGCACGTCACTTCCTCTGTGGTCCTGAAGGCCTAATGGAGTCTGTAAAAACTGGACTGAAAACACTTCGTGTATCTAATTCAAGCATCCACTATGAAAGCTTTGTTCCTAAACAGGACGCTGTAGCTGAAGATATTTCAACTCATAAGGTAAAAGTAATTTTGGATGGTGAAGAGGATGAGTTTACCGTAACTCCTGACAAGACAATCCTTGAAGCTGGTTTGGACGAAGGCTTAGACCTCCCTTATTCATGCCAAAGTGGTGTTTGTACTGCTTGCCGAGGTAAATGTATCTCAGGGAAGGTTCAAATGACAGAGCATGATGCCCTCAGTGAAGATGAAATCAAACAAGGGTATGTACTAACTTGTCAAAGTCATCCAATGACTGACAACGTTGTCATCGAGATGGGATAATTTTTCAGATATTCACATAAATAAAGCCCTTCAGGGAAACTCCCTGAAGGGCTATTTTTATTATAAAAGGTTATGCTTCTAACTTGTCTGGGCTACCCTGATTTTTGAAAACAATTTTATTGTCTTCTACATCTATCAGTACCGTACCTTCATTACTGACATCCCCTTTCAGGATTGACTTTGAAAGATTGTTCAACAAATATCGTTGAATGACCCTTTTTAGTGGTCTCGCCCCAAACTGAGGATCATAACCTACCTCTGCCAGATAATTGAGCGCTTTATCTGTTGCTTCCAGATGAAGTCCATTGTGTGCCATTCGCTTGCGGATATCCTCAAACTGAATCTTGGCAATTTTCTTCATCTCATCCAACTCAAGTGGCTTGAACATGATCAACTCATCAATACGGTTCAAAAACTCTGGTCTTACTGACTGCTTCAATAACTCAAACACTTTCTCCTTCGTTGCATCCAGCAATACCTGCTTCTCATCCGGGTCAGGGTTTTTCTCCTTAATTAGAGCAAAATCCTCCATAATCATCTGCGAACCAATATTGGACGTCATAATGATGATGGTATTCTTAAAGTCAGCTACCCTACCCTTGTTGTCAGTCAAACGACCATCATCTAGCACCTGCAATAGGATATTAAATACATCAGGGTGCGCTTTCTCTATCTCATCCAATAAGATCACTGAATAAGGCTTTCTTCTTACAGCTTCTGTCAGCTGCCCACCTTCATCATACCCTACATAGCCCGGAGGTGCTCCAATCAAACGGCTTACCGCATGACGCTCCTGATACTCCGACATATCAATACGTACCATTGCATGTTCATCATTGAACAGGAACTCCGCCAAAGCTTTAGCTAGCTCTGTCTTACCAACACCGGTTGTACCTAAGAAAAGGAATGAACCGATCGGACGACGAGGGTCTTGCAAACCTGCTCGGCTTCGCCTTACCGCATCGGCAATGGCTTCAATGGCGACTCCTTGACCAGCCACTCGCATACTCAAGCCAGTCTCCATATCCAGTAGTTTCTCTCGCTCAGATTGCAGCATTTTGGTCACCGGAACACCCGTCCAGCGTGAAACCACATCTGCGATATCCTCAGAGGTCACCTCCTGCTTCAATAGAACACTACCAGACTCTTCCAGCTTTTTGACTTCTTTTTGAAGCTCTTCTAACTTTTGCTCAGACTGAGGAATCTTACCATACTCCAGCTCCGCAACCAAACCAAAGTTACCTTCACGTTTTGCTCGGTCAATTTCAACTCGATACTGGTCAATGTCCTTTTTCAAGTTTTGAGCCTGTTCAATGATTCCCTTCTCATGCTTCCAACGAGCTTTCAGCGCATTGAGCTTTTCATTAAGGTCTGCTATTTCCTTTGAAAGAAGCTCCTCTTTTTCCTTATCGTTTTCTCTTCTGATGGCCTCACGCTCAATCTCCAATTGCATCACTTTACGCTGAATCTCATCAATGGATTCAGGCATCGAGTCAATCTGAATACGCATACGGGAGGCTGCTTCATCCATCAAGTCAATTGCCTTATCAGGCAAAAAACGATCTGAAATATATCGGCTTGAAAGTTCTGCTGCCGCAATGATTGCATCATCTTTAATCCGTACACCATGGTGCACTTCGTACTTTTCTTTTATACCACGCAATATGGAAATCGTGTCTTCAACAGATGGTTCATCTACCATCACTGTCTGGAAACGACGTTCCAACGCCTTGTCTTTCTCTATATATTTCTGATACTCCTTCAGAGTAGTTGCTCCAATTGAACGTAACTCACCTCTTGCCAAAGCCGGCTTCAAAAGGTTCGCTGCATCCATAGCGCCCTCTCCACTGGCTCCAGCACCTACCAATGTATGAATCTCATCAATAAACAGTACTATCTGCCCTGCGGAGTCTACCACTTCCTTGATAACTGCCTTCAGCCTTTCCTCAAACTCACCTTTGTATTTGGCTCCCGCCACCAAAGCACCCATATCCAAGGCACAAAGTGTAATGTCCTTCAAGTTTTCCGGAATATCTCCTGCCACGATCCGTTGTGCTAACCCCTCTGCAATTGCAGTCTTACCAACTCCCGGTTCACCAATCAGCATAGGGTTATTCTTGGTACGACGTGATAAAATTTGCAATACACGGCGAATCTCTTCATCACGACCAATTACAGGGTCAAGTTTACCTTGCCTTGCCAATTCAGTCAAGTTTTGAGAATACCTTTCCAAAGAACGGTACTTTGCTTCTGCATTCTGATCTGTTACTTTATTTCCTCCTCTCACTTCCTCTATCGCTTTCTTTAAATAATCCTCTGTAAAACCAACATCCTTGAGCAGTTTTGCTACTTGATCATTCCCTTTCAGAATAGCCATTAACAAATGCTCCACCGCCACATACTCATCTTTCATATCTGCCATAATCTGTTGAGCAGCTTGTACCGCCTTAGCAGCATCATTAGAAAAGTAAGGGCTTTGACCCGACGACTTAGGATACCCATCTACAACTTTATCCAACCTACTTTTAAAGGTATCCTGATTCACTCCAAGTTTCTTAAAGAGAAATGAGAACAGGTTTTCTTCATTTCCGACCATTGCTTTCAACAAATGACCAGTCTCTATTACCTGTTGCTGATTTCCCTGCGCAATGGTAGCTGCTTTCTGTACTACTTCTTGCGACTTAATAGTAAACTTATCAAAGTTCATAACGCTATATGTTTAGGTAGGTCAATGACCTACTTCTATTACCTTTTATTTCTGACTGTTTATTAACAAAGTCATGTCCAACCCAGCAAAATATCACTGAAACTGACAAGTCTTCACAAATCAGAAATATCCACTACCTCAATAATGACTAAATGTCAGATTAGCAGCAAATTACATATCAAAATAATGACATTTTGTCTTGAGTTAATTTGATTTAACACTCCTCTTCTATTCTTAATTCGGATTAATCTATCATCAGTCAGTATTAACCTTAAAAAAACATTAGCTAACACTTACTATCCTGTGAATATGACGTTACTACTTCTAGCGATATAACATTACACAATACCTAATAAATCAAGATTCCTAATTTATTAACCCAAGTTCTAACCTATGAAAATCCTATTGCTAGTGACTGCCTTCAATGGCTTAAGTCAACGAGTATGGTCTGATTTACGCAGCAAAAAACACGATGTAGAAGTACTGGTTTTTCAAAATGAAGCTCAAATTGAAAAGGAAATCAACGATTACATCCCTGACTTGATAGTTGCTCCATACTTGAAGTCTGTTATCCCTTCCAACATTTACCGCCAATACAAATGCCTTATTGTCCACCCTGGAATTAAGGGTGATCGAGGGCCTTCTTCACTGGATTGGGCTATTATGAAGCAAGAAGAAATATGGGGAGTCACTATTGTAGAAGCTTCTAAAGAAATGGATGCTGGTAATATTTGGGCTAGTCGCACATTTCCTATGCGGGATGTCTCAAAAAGTAACCTTTACCGTCATGAAGTCGCACAAGCTGCCACTGAGTGCGTAGCAGAAGCCATTGAAAAATTCATTACCAACCCTTCCTATCAAGGAGAACCATTAGACTACGCCAAACCCGATGTAAAGGGTGAACTACACCCTGCCATCAAGCGCAAAGACCGTAAGATTGATTGGCTCGCTCCATCAGCTGACATTATCAGAAAAATAAAAGCCGGAGATAGCAACCCTGGAGTGTTAGATAATATTTTGGGAGAAGAATATTTCTTGTTTGGAGCACATCTCGAAGGGAAACTAAAAGGCAAGCCAAAAGAAATTTTGGCACAAAGACATGGTGCTATCTGTATTGGAACTAAAGATGGCGCCATATGGATCAGTCATCTTAAGAAAAAATCAGGAGGCTTTAAACTACCTGCCACTGTTGCGATAGGGAATAAAAGTACACATATTCCCCACGCAATGCTCTCACTAACTGAAACCTACCAGCAACGCCCCACATTTAAGGAAATCAAAATAACAAAAGAAGGAAATATTGCCTATCTGCACTTCGACTTTTATAATGGGGCAATGGGTACCGACCAGTGTAGACGCCTTATTCAAGCTTTAAAGTTTGTCAAGCAATTACCTGTAAAGGTCGTTGTCTTAATGGGTGATGCGGATATATGGTCTAACGGAATTCACTTGAACCTTATCGAAAATGCATTAAGCCCTGCTGAAGAGTCATGGGCTAATATCAATGCCATGAACGACTTGGTGAGAGAAGTAATTATAACTGATAAACAGATCACCATATCAGCGATGCAAGGCAATGCTGGAGCAGGAGGTGCTATTTTGGCTTTAGCTGCTGATTATGTATTTGCCCGTGAAGGAGTTGTACTTAATCCTCACTATAAGAAGATGGGACTTTTTGGCTCCGAATATTGGACATACCTTTTACCCAAAAGAGTCGGACCTATTATAGCAGAACATATTATACAAAGCTGTGAGCCTATCAGCGCTTTTGATGCCAGACAACTAAACCTTATTAATGATACTTTTGGTAAGGATATCAATTCATTTGTATCAGAAACAAAAAATAGGGCAATATCCATGACTGCCAACAATATATGGTTAGAGCTAATCAGAATAAAACATCACCAACGGAAAGCTGACGAAAAACAAAAACCACTAGCAGAATACCGAAAGAAAGAACTTGAAAGGATGTATCAAAACTTCTTTGATCCCGAATCCATATATCACACTCTCCGACATCAATTTGTTCACAAAATCAGCTGTGGTGTTTCGCATCCGACACACACTCCTGAATACAATATTTAAACCTGATAAAGCTGTACCTGCAAGGGTACAGCTTTTTTTATTTATATGTTCACCACTTATTAAGTACAACTTTTTATGCTGAAATTCGAATAACCAATATAGCCCTTTGGCTACTAAACATTAACTAATGCCAATAGCTGAAGCAATAAAAGCTAACTTTATAAACTCACGATTACTTACTACTCAAACACAAAATGAAAAAAGATCCATTTAATGACTTATCCCAATACGCCAAAGTCCCCAAAAAAACGATTGGGAGTATTTTACTGGGTGTTGCAATACTAATAGCGATTGCCAGCAGTACCTTTCAGATCGGACCTGAAGAAGTGGGGGTTATTACCCGGTTTGGAGAGTTCAAGAAAACCGTTCCATCAGGTCTTAACTTTAAGATGCCCTTCATAGAAGAAGTTTACAAAGTTCCTGTAGAACGCCAGCAGAAACAAGAGTTTGGTTTCCGTACTGTAAGAGCGGATGTTAGGTCTGAATTTAGAGAAAGTGATCAGGCTCGTGACGAATCCTTAATGCTCACTGGCGACCTAAACCTTGCAGATGTAGAATGGGTTGTACAGTACCGTATAGAAGATCCTTACAACTATTTATTCAAAGTAAGAAATCCGGAAACTACGCTTCGAGATATTTCAGAGTCAGCCATGAGACAAATCGTTGGGGACCGTACCGTCAACGAGGTATTGACAGTTGGTAGGACTGAGATTGCCAGCAAGCTAGAAGAACTGGTTCAGTCACTATGTCGAGAATACTCGCTCGGTATCAAGATTGAACAAGTAGTGCTACAGGACGTAAACCCTCCTGAGCCTGTAAAAGCCGCATTCAATGCTGTAAACGAAGCCCAACAGGAAAAAGCGACACTCATCAACCAAGCTAAATCTGAATACAACAAAGTTATTCCTAAAGCAAGAGGTCAAGCACAGGAGACGATTCAAAAAGCTGAAGGTTATGCAACAGAGCGTGTCAATACAGCCAAAGGAGAAGTTGCCAGATTCAATGCACTCTATAAAGAGTATGCGAAAGCTCCTCAGGTAACCAAGCGTAGGATTTACCTCGAAACAATGAGTGATGTTTTACCAAAACTTGGGTCAAAAATCATTACAGATGAAAAAGGGAGCAATGTACTGCCATTACTTCAAATGCAACTTCAAAACGAAAAACAGGAAAAATGAAACATATAGGAATAATTGGAACACTGATTCTGGCTGGAATGGTACTGATTGTATTCTTCCAAACTGTTTATGTTGTAGATGAGACTGAACAGGTGGTGGTAACGCAATTTGGTAAACCTGTAGGCGAAGCCGTAACAAAACCTGGTATACAGTTTAAAGTCCCTTTTATACAGAAAGCTAATTACTTTGATAAACGCTATCTGGAGTGGGATGGAGATCCTAACCAAATCCCAACCAAAGACAAGAAATTCATTTTTGTTGATACTTATGCACGTTGGCAGATTACTGACCCACTACAGTTTTTCAAACGATTAACCAATGAGCGCGGCGCACAATCTCGCCTAGATGATATACTAGATGGGGAAACCCGAAACTTTATAGCCAATCACCTTTTGGAAGAAACTGTCCGTAGCAGCAATCGCCAGCCTGTAGAGTCAGACGTAATCAGTGAGCTGATTGGTGATTCACTTAGTGTCATTAATGTCGGTCGAGACAAGATTCAGCAAATGATACAACAGTCGGCAAATAAACAAGCCGAAGACTTGGGAATTGCGATCCTTGACTTTCGCTTCAAGCGTATCAACTATGTAGAGGAAGTTAGAACACAAGTGTATGAAAGAATGAAAAGTGAGCGATTCCGAATTGCTGACAAGTTCCGTTCTGAAGGACAAGGTGAGGCTTCCCGTATCAATGGTGAAAAGGAGAAAAAGCTCAAGATAATTCAATCTGACGCTTTCAGAAAAGCTGAGGGAATCAAAGGCGAGGCTGATGCGGAAGCGGCTGCCATTTATGCTCGTGCTTACGACCAGACCAATAGCTCAAGGGAGTTTTATGGCTTCCTGAAGTCAATGGAAACTTTTCAGAATACCTTCAATAAGGAAACGTCTGTAATTCTTTCTACTGACAGTGAGCTTTATAGATTCTTAAAAGACATGAAATAAAAATATACACTCAGAATGCTGTTTTTAGCGATATAAACAGCATTCTTGAAAAATATTTGAAAATTTTCACTGCAAAGGAACAATTCTATTAACCACCATGTTTTAGTATTATAAAAGATATTAAAGAAGCTTTACTACTCACTTTAATATAAAATTGGACCTAAGAGTCCGTGAGAATAGTTTCTAACGAAGCTAAAATCAAAATAGAAGTAGAAGAGTAGTAAGTAGTTGTGGGAGAACCAAATTTAAAGTTGACCGTAGTGGTTAAAGTTAGATAAATGGATTTTTCCACAACTTTTTTTTGTCCCTACTCAAACTAATGGTTGTACTCTGAAACGGAAAGGTACTCTTTCTTCACCCCATTGAAAGAATCAAACACTTTTCGATGTTTTTTCAACCCATATTCATCATCCCTTTCTTCATACATTTTCACCCAACTAATCAAGTAATCCAACGTTGCGCGTTGTTCCTTTTCCGAATCAAACTTATCAGGTTCCCAAGGTCTGAGTTGACAATGTTTTACACACGTTTCTATGCCTGGATTCAGAAACCTTAATTCAGAGCAAAAGGGTAAAATAGCTTCAACAAGATCTCCATAACACCCCTCAATTACCCAATGCTCATGGGCATCAATAAAATCCTGTAGCAATTTGGTACTCTCTTCAATCGGCTTTCGAGCAGGCCCTGCATTCCAAGCTACCTCATCCAACGAGAGTATTGGAATATTTTGATTGTTGACTATTTGGCGAGCCATTGATGTTTTTCCACTCCCCGAATTACCAAGCAGAATAATTCTCATATAAGTAAGTTTGTGATTAATATAAAGCCAACCTCATCAACAAGTCAGTCTGTTCATCTTCTCCTAGCTTAAAAACATGCTGACCAAAAACTTCCATCCCATTCTTTTCATAAAACCGGATAGCTCTCTGGTTATGTTCCCAAACACCTAGCCATAACCACTCTACATTTGTAGACTTGGCAATTGCGACCGCTTTCTCAAAAAGCTGTTGTCCAACTTTTTTCCCTAAATACTCTGACAGCACATAAATCCGCTCAATTTCACAAGCATTTTGCAATTCTGATTCAGTTTGAGCCTCTCCCAAGTTCAGTTTCAGGTAACCAACTACATTTCCATTTACCTCAGCAAAATAGAAATCAGACAATGGATGCACTACTTCAGCCTTCAGCTTATGATAGTCAAAACTCTCTGATAAGTAGTCTTCCATATCCTCATTAGTATTGCTGTCGCCAAAAGTTTCCAGAAATGTCCTTCTACCCAGTTCCTGCAAAAACTCAACTTCATTGCTGCCAACTTTCCTGATTGATATATTGATGATTTCCATAATATCAAATACTTCAATTTTGGGTGACTACTTTGTTAGAGTAAAGGAGAAATTGTTGCTGGTCAGCATCAAACTGTACATGCTTGACATACCCAAGCCCGATACGTTCTATCAGTCTTCGTGACTTCAGGTTTTCTTCGGTCGTGATAGCCCAAACCTCATCCTGCCCCAACACTTGACGTGCATACTCCAACACTGCTACGGCTGCTTCAAAGACAAGTCCTTTTCCTTCATATTCAGGTAAAATGGCAAAGCCAATATCTGGCTTTTTTAAGTCAGAGCGCTTTACCAAACCACACAATCCAATTGGCTGGTTTTTCTCTCTCAGTACCATCTTGTAAAGGCCAAAACCATTCTCCAGATAGCTACTGATCAATGATTGCTGGATATAACTTTCAGCATCCTCCAATGTCCGAATTCCCCTATCACCAATAAATTCAATCCAACTTGGTGTATTGAGCAATTCATAAAAGAATCTCCCATCCTCCAATGTTGCTTCGCAAAGCTGAAGCCTTTCAGTCTGTACTGTGATACTCATTTTTGTGCTGGTAATACGTTGTGCTAGTTTAATAAGTCTCTTTCAATGATCTCAATGCTATCAAAGTAAATGGCGCTGAGAGGATCTCTCATCATCAATTTTTTCTCCACTGAAGTAATTTCCATTGATGGCTCTCTCCCGCCAAAACTGTGTTGAATCGTAATAAGATTGTTGTGTATCAAATTCTGTCAACAAGATTCCTTCACAATTCTTTTCCTGTCTACCCACAATCACTCCATCTGCCCTCACTATAAAACTGCCCCAACAACTTTCTTGAGCAGAAGTATTGCTACAGCTTATCCAAACATAATTATTAGCTGCATATGAAATCATGGTTGCTGGCATTGTAATTTCTGGATATGTCCGCCCTGGATTCAAATGAAAATACGCCTCTCCTATTTGAGATTCCATAAACCGTTGACGTTCGCTATCCATATTACCTGCATGGTAGGAATGGAATACAACCTCTACATGTCGTTTTTTAAGCTCCCTGTAGAGTTCGGGGTACCTGTAATCATGGCAAATCAATACGCCACACTTTACACCCTTAATTTCAAAGGTAGTAAAATGATTTCCTGAAGAATAATGAGCAAGGTCACCAACAGTTCCCGTATCATCACCTGCACAAAATAGCTTATCATATCTGTCCTCAATATCTCCCCGATCATTGATTATATAAAGACTATTGTGCGGCTTGTTGTTACCTGAAAGTCTATGGGAAGATCCCAAAATCACCCATAAGGCAAGTGACTTTGCTTCAGCCATAATTTCCTTTGTTGACTGAAGTAATGTAGCCCAATCAAAGTCTTTAAAACTTTCAAAATCAACCCCTGCATAACCAGACAAACTACCTTCAGGCAAGTGTATAACATCACAACCTTCCTGCGATGCCTCTCTCATTTGCTTGAGGATATAATCCTTGTTTTTTATAATATCAGCTGAGATAGGAAATTGACTTGTCGCTATTTTTAGAATCATCTATCTGTTTTTTTGAACAGTTAAAGCTACTTGTGTTTATACACTGCCATATTAGTAATATTCTTATTTAAACTGACAATCATCAAGTTAGAAGGGCATAAAAAAACGCCTCAGGAAGTTAAGACTTCCTGAGGCGTTTTGCTTTGGCAGAGAGGAAGGGATTCGAACCCTCGATACATTGCTGTAAACACGCTTTCCAGGCGTGCGCCTTAAACCGCTCGGCCACCTCTCTGTATCCATGGCGGATAGATTTTTGTTGCGGGTGCAAATATACAAAGTTATTCCCCCTTGTCAAGGATAGTATATTTTTTTGTACTATTCCCCGTTCAAATATGCTGACACTTCAGTCAATCCATGATGAACCTCCTCTGCAAACAGGTAAATTCTGAAAGCTCCTGTAAATTCAAACCAAAGAAAACCTAAATGATAAAGCTCGTCCATCATATCAGAAACATCTGCCTGTAAAGCAAAGAAACCTTTCTCTCTCAAATAGTTTTTTACGTCCAGCGTTGTTGTATACATATTGTCCAACAATAACTCTTCTGTTGCTCTTCTTACAATATCAAGGTCAATTCTTTTCATCATCTTATTCAGGATTTTATAGTGAAGAAATCAAATTGGCAGAGAAGTTAAAAAAGTAGCCAAAGGGCTTTAAAGAACTGGTAAACAGCATCCCTGCCTGCTTTGAGTATAAAATGGGTTAATGAACTTCTACTAGGTACTGTACTGTACACTGTGCTTCATTGTAGACAATGTATTCATTATTAATCAGGTCAGCACCTCCCTTAGCATACAGCGAATCATATTTCTCATTCCTTTCTTTCAAGTTCTTTTCGTTCAAATCATAACACCAAGACTCGTGCTTCTTGATTTTCATTTGGTTACCAACATGTACATTATAAAGTGCCAGAAAAGCTCTGTTTTCTCCTCCTCCTGTCCAGTAAGCTCCTCGTAGGGAGGTATAATTCAGTGACTTTTGGAATTTGTCGGCAAAGTAAAGTCCATAACCAAACATTTTCCCATTGATCACAGCTGCTGGTCTCAACACCAAACCATTTTCCATAATTGACATCCAGTTCTCATTTCGGCTACCATGCCAGAAAAGCTCTGTCTTTTTGTTTTTCTTTTCACTCAGGAACTGGTCAAATTTCTTTTGAGTACGCAGGTTTATCACTTTATAAGCACGTTTGAAGCGAGTAGACTGGTCATCCATTTTCTTCATAATCGTTTTGATTACTTTTGGATCATTTTCCTGCTCAATTCTCAAGCCCATTGCTTCCAACAGGTTAATGCTTTGTTTTTCTTCAATGGCTTCTTTCTTCTGCTCATTGATCTGTACCTGTCCACGCATGACATCCAACGTTTCCTGCTCTGTATTCAGCATTTGCTGTACCTCTTCTAAAGCGGCTGGCGTATCGATTTCCTTGAGTAAATGCTCTTTAACATTCCCCATCTTACGTGGGATAATTTGGTAAAGCTCCAACAACGAAGTATTAAAAGCATTGATATCCATATTCTCTTCCACTTTGGCTACCAATTCATCCAATATTGCCTGTGCCTGTGCTACCTGCTTTTCAGTTACCTGATCTGCTGTTACGTTATAGTTATAGCTGATTGACTTGCTAGCATAAGCCATTAGTTCTTTCACCAACTGCTCTACTACTGCATCATCGATATCCGCTAGTTCAATTGAGTCTTCCTTGGTTTCTGCAAAAAGATGGGTCTGGTCTTTATAACCCTTTCGGATTTTTTCATTGTATTTAGTATCCCACTGCGAAATGTTGTAAGTAGCCTTTGAGCTTCTACCACCAACTCTACCGTAGAGAACTGTAAAGGTGTCATGCGAAGTATCTTCCCTCATTTCATAGTACTTATTATTATTGTTGGATGTCACCATAATAAGTTTACAAGTTCTAAGTTTTTGAGCTGTTGCTTCCATAATACCAGTAATTTGAGTTTTGGTTTTACATATACCTTATCTCCTCAATGCCGTCCCTCTCTCTTTTTGATATTACAAAGATGTTAGCGCAGACCGTAAAGGAAGTATGGGGTGATTTTTTTTCGAAAAAATTTAAGAAGACACACAAAAGGAAGTGGATTCTGAAAATATAAATGCATTTCTGAAGATAGAATTCAAACAGCAGCAGTATAAACAGGTTAAGTTTATAGCCTATTTAGAGATAAACAGAAACTGATATGAAGAGAATCAATGTAGCCATAGTTGGATTCGGATTGGGTGGTAAAGTTTTCCACGCACCAATCCTTAGTAGTCTTGAAGAGTTTTCCATCACAAAGATCATGACCTCAAACCCTCAGCATACTGCTTTTGCTCAGGTGCATTATCCTAATGCAGAGGTTGTCACTTCTTATGATTCGATTCTAGAGGATCAAAATATTGAGTTGGTCGTCATTGCCACACCAAACCACTTACACTTCTCACTAGCAAGTGATGCACTTAAGCATCACAAACATGTAATCGTAGAAAAGCCTTTCACTGTCACTACTGACGAAGCCGACCAGCTAATAGCTTTAGCGAAGCAGCAAGAACGGATTATCACTGTGAACCATAATAGACGTTGGGATAGCGACTTCCTGACTATCCAAAAACTGGTTAAGTCTGAAGTACTCGGCGAAATCATGGAGTATGAAGCACACTTTGACCGCTTTCGCAATTATGTAAAGGAGGGCGCATGGAAAGAAACTACGGTGTCAGGGTCGGGTATTCTTTATGACTTGGGTAGTCACCTGATTGATCAGGCTCTTTCGCTTTTTGGTTTACCCAAAAGTGTTTATGCTGACTTAAGAATGCAGCGAGAACACTCACCCGTTGTGGATAACTTTGAGGTTATTTTATCCTATAATGACAAGAAGGTAACCCTTAAAGCTGGTATGCTTGTCCGTGAAACGGGGCCTCGCTACAGTATTTATGGTAGGGAAGGCACATTTATCAAGTCAGGAATGGATGTTCAGGAGGAACTTTTAGGCAAAGGAAAAAAACCTAATGATGATGCTAATTGGGGGACTGAACCTATAGAAAATTGGGGAACATTGAACACCACTTTCAAAGGCCTTCATTTTAAAGGAAGTATTGAAAGTGAAAAAGGAGACTATAGAAAGCTATATAAAAACCTTGCGGGGGCCATTAGAGGGACAGAAGAGATCGCTGTTAGTGGAGAGCAAGCCCGTAACGTAATCAGTATTATTGAGCTAGCCTATTTAAGCCATCAGGAACAAAGAGTCATTTCTTTCGAATAAAAAATAAAAGCCTCCCCAAGATTAATGGGGAGGCTTTGTGCATTTAAGCAATATATCATTGTGATGTGTATCCGTATTATTTCACTTCTTCGAAGTCAACATCAGTTACGTCATCATCCTTGCCGCCAGCATTAGCATTGGCACCTTCAGCACCTGCTCCTCCTGCACCCGCAGCATTAGGGTCAGCACCTGCTGCTCCAGCATCGCCACTAGCCTGATACATTTCCTGAGAAGCTGCCTGCCATGCAGCGTTCATAGCTTCCAGTGCAGTATCGATTTTAGCAACATCCTGCGCTTGGTGAGCTTCTTTCAGGTCTTTCAGAGCCGTTTCGATAGCCGACTTGTTACCTTCAGAAAGCTTGTCGCCATATTCTTTCAGCTGCTTTTCAGTTTGGAAAATCATCGCATCTGCGTTATTCAGTTTTTCCACTTTTTCTTTGGCAGCGTTGTCAGCATCAGCATTCGCTTCAGCTTCCTGTCTCATTCTTTGGATTTCCTCCTCAGTCAGACCAGAAGAAGCCTCAATACGGATGCTTTGCTCCTTGTTAGTACCTTTGTCTTTCGCTGATACGTGGATGATACCGTTGGCATCAATGTCAAATGTTACTTCGATTTGAGGTACACCTCTTGGTGCTGGTGGAATACCATCCAAGTGGAATCTACCAATCGTTTTGTTATCGTTTGCCATTGGACGCTCACCCTGTACTACGTGGATCTCTACAGACGGCTGGTTGTCAGCAGCAGTTGAGAATACCTGTGACTTCTTCGTAGGGATTGTCGTGTTTGACTCGATCAGTTTAGTGAATACACCACCCATTGTTTCGATACCCAATGAAAGCGGCGTTACGTCCAACAGAAGAACGTCTTTTACTTCACCTGTCAATACACCACCTTGGATAGCGGCACCAGTTGCTACTACCTCATCAGGGTTTACACCTTTAGATGGCTTCTTGCCGAAGAATTTTTCTACTTCCTCTTGAACTCTAGGGATACGAGTTGAACCACCTACCAAGATTACGTCATCGATATCTGAAGTAGAAAGACCTGCATCTTGCAGTGCTCTCTTACAAGGTTCCATTGAACGACGTACCAGATCGTCAGCCAATTGCTCGAATTTTGCTCTTGACAGTGACTTCACCAAGTGTTGTGGTACACCATCAACTGGCATGATGTATGGCAGGTTGATCTCTGTAGAAGAAGATGAAGAAAGCTCGATTTTCGCTTTCTCAGCAGCTTCTTTCAGACGTTGCATCGCCATAGGATCTTTTCTCAGGTCGATAGTTGGGTGATCTTTCTTGAACTCTTCAGCCAACCAGTCGATCAGTACTTTATCAAAGTCATCACCACCAAGGTGTGTATCACCATTTGTTGAAAGTACCTCAAATACACCGTCACCCAATTCAAGGATCGAGATATCGAAAGTACCACCACCAAGGTCAAATACTGCGATTTTCTTGTCACCGTCCATCTTGTCCATACCGTATGCAAGTGCTGCGGCAGTTGGCTCGTTGATGATACGTTTTACTTGCAGACCAGCAATTTCACCAGCCTCTTTAGTTGCTTGACGCTGTGCATCGTTAAAGTATGCAGGAACTGTAATTACCGCTTCTGATACTTCAGTACCCAAGTAGTCCTCTGCTGTTTTCTTCATTTTCTGAAGTACAATCGCAGAAACTTCTTGAGGTGTATATAATTTATCTTCGATTTTAACTCTTGGTGTATCGTTTGGTCCTTCTGCCACTTGGTAAGCGATTTGCTCGATCTCACCTGTCACTTCAGAGTATTTTCTACCCATGAAACGCTTGATAGAAGATACAGTGTGCTTAGGGTTAGTGATGGCCTGACGTTTTGCAGGGTCACCTACCTTTCTTTCTCCATTATCCAAAAACGCCACTACTGAAGGAGTTGTTCTTCTACCTTCAGAGTTAGGAATTACAACTGCTTCGTTACCTTCCATTACGGAAACGCAAGAGTTGGTTGTACCCAAGTCAATGCCGATGATTTTTCCCATGATTGATCTATATTATTTTGTTGTTCTCTTAAATTTTCAAATCCAGTAAATTTCTTTACGCCTAACCTTTAGACAACAGCTGTGCCAACAGAATTTACATGACATAATGTCAGAAAGTAGGAAGATTTGTGACATTGAAGAGAAGAAAGAGTGACAGGAAATAGTATTTTTCTGACATTCCATTTGTCAAGATGTCGGGGTCAGGCACAAAAAAACGTCAGTAACTGTTCTTACACAGTCACTGACGTCTTAGCCTAACAATAAAGAGGTCTATCTTAAATTAGAAGCCCATTTTCTTTGGTCTCCAACCATTTTGCTCAATATCTTCAGCACTTTCAATTACCTTATCGTGCATTTCCTGCTTATACTCTTTCAGGTTTTCTGCGATTTTCTCATCAAAAGAACCTAAAATCTGAGCAGCGAGAATACCTGCATTCTTTGCACCGTCCAGAGCAACTGTTGCTACAGGAACACCACCTGGCATCTGTAGGATAGAAAGTACAGAGTCCCAACCATCAATTGAGTTACTTGACTTCACAGGCACACCAATTACTGGCAGTGTAGTCATAGAAGCTACCATACCTGGCAAATGAGCAGCACCACCCGCCCCTGCGATGATTACATTAATTCCTTTTGCACGTGCAGACTTTGCATATTCAAAAAGACGATCTGGAGTACGGTGTGCAGATACGATGGTAACTTCAAAGTCTACGCCTAATTTTTCTAAGACCTCAGCAGCATCAGACATTACTTTCAAGTCAGACTGGCTGCCCATAATTATTCCTACTTTCATGATTTGTTATGGTTAGCATTTGGAAATATGCAATTTCCCATTGAGCAAAATTTATATCTATAACCCTTTGATCTTCTGAAAATAAAACCATCAAAAGACATACAGAGTGCATTTTCACGACAAAACTATGGGATAGTAAGTATGTTTTGCAAAATTCATACAAGGAATTTGTTGTCAAACCTTAATAGAAGGTCATTATATCGGCTTATTAGACACCCAAAGAGAGGATTTAGGTCATCTTCTTAAATCCAATAGAGATAATGTATATAAACATTGATGAAGGTGATTATATTTGTGCCGTCATAGAAAATCTTTGCCACTAAAATAATTATTCTGTGAAAATCGTTATCGCGGGCGCAGGAGACGTAGGGTTCCACCTTGCCAAGCTCCTCGCTAATGAGAGTCAGGATATCACACTGGTTGATGTAGATGGAGACCGCCTCCTTCACGCTTCTCAGCACCTTGATGTTGCCACTGTAAAAGGCTCATCAAGTTCATTTATGGTGCTTGAGCAAGCCAAAGTAAATAAAGCCGACATGCTGATTACAGTAACGGCATCAGAAGAAAACAATCTTTTGACGGCATCTCTTGGTAAGCAGATGGGCGCCAAGCGTACGATTGCAAGGATCAATAACAGTGAATTCCTGCAAAACAGAGATCGCTTTGATATGCGTAAACTAGGCATAGACGAGTTGATTTCGCCTGAACTGCTGGCAACAAAAGAGGTAAAAAGGCTGCTGAAAGAAGCTGCCATCACCGATACTTTTGAGTTTGAGAGAGGTTTACTTTCCCTAATCGGTATCTCGATTGAAGAAGCGGATCACCTTCATAACAAAACCTTGAAGGAAACTGCCTATCTCAATCCTTATTTTGATTTCCTTACTGTAGCTGTGCTTCGCAATAACGAAACACTGATTCCTAGAGGAGACACCCGTTTTGAGGCTGGAGACCATGCTTACTATATCGCCAAGCCTGAAGGGGTAGAAAGAGTACTACAGCTTACAGGTAAAAAGCTTGAGAAAAAAATCAAAAGCATCATGATTCTGGGCGGTAGCCGTGTTGGTTACTATGCAGCAAGGTCACTGAGCTATAAATACAATATCATCCTGATTGAGAAGAATAAGGAAAAGTGTTTTGAACTTGCAGACTTACTGCCCAATACACTTGTCATCAATGGGGATGGGCGAAATGTAGAACTTCTCGAAGAAGAAGGTATCGAGAATGTTGATGCATTTATTGCCGTAACAGGAGACTCGGAAACCAATATCATTTCCAGTCTGGTTGCTAAAAACCACGGGGTTCGAAAAACAATCGCCCTAGTTGAAAACATGGATTATATCCACCTGTCACAGAACATTGGAGTGGATACCCTCATCAATAAGAAGCTGATTGCTGCCAACTTTATTTTCCGCTATATTCGTAGAGGTGAGATTCTTTCTCTTACAAGTATCCACGGAGTGGATGCTGAAGTCCTTGAGTTTGTGGTCAACGAAGGTGCTGCGATCACAGAAAAGCCTCTTTCAGAGCTTGACTTCCCTAAAACTGCCATTATTGGTGGCATCATCAGGAAAGGTAAAGCCCACATTCCAAAAGGAGACTTCCTTTTTTATCCTTATGACAGGGTTGTTGTACTTAGCAAACCTGAATGTATCAGAAAAGTAGAAGAATTTTTCAAATAACAGATTTAAGGTCCACTTATGACCTATATACTGGACATCCGCTTGCTGTAAAGCCTGTAGGTGTCCGGTATTTTGTCTAAGGGGTACTTGTCTGTTTTCTTGTTATGAGAAACAAACCACTTTTTAATTATCCATTGGTCATTAGCATTGTCGGCATCCTGCTGATGATCAACTGTGTGTTTATGCTATTCTGCCTGCCATTTTCATTCTATTTTGGTGATCATGACTGGCTTTCAATATTATTTGCATCCCTAATCAACGGAGGTGTAGGTGCTTCTGCATTTTTCTATTTCAAACAACATGCACTTACGCGTGAGCTGAAAAAGAAGGATGGTTATATGATTGTAACTGTCGGATGGTTAATGGTATCCTTTTTTGGATCCCTTCCATATCTAATCAGTGGAGAAATCCCGACACTAACTGATGCATTCTTTGAAACACTCTCTGGCTTTTCTACTACAGGAGCCTCTATTCTGACCGATATAGAAGCTGTTGGAAAAGGTATTTTGCTTTGGCGAAGTATGACACAGTGGATTGGAGGAATGGGGATTATCGTATTGACTGTAGCAATCCTACCAATACTGGGTATCGGTGGAATGCAGCTATTTGTAGCTGAAGCACCAGGTATCTCTCCCGACAAATTACAGCCACGCATCAAGGAAACTGCCAAACGTTTATGGTGGGTTTACCTTATCCTGACTTGTGTCGAAACGATACTGTTAATGTTTGGAGGTATGACCTTCTATGATGCACTCAATCATGCGTTGACTACGATGGCTACCGGTGGATTCTCGACTAAAAATAGCAGTGCTGCCGAAATGACGCCCTACATTCAATATGTACTGATTGTCTTCATGTTTATGGCTGGATGTAACTTTACACTCAACTACTATGCATTTAAAGGGCGATTTAAGGAGATTATCCAAAATGAGGAGTTCAAATATTACGCAGGACTTGTCGTAATCTCAACGATGATTCTTACCGTGGTGGTTTACTATCAGTTGCCTGAAATAGGTGTTGAACAGTCTTTCAGGGATGTACTATTCCAAACACTTTCCATCATTACTACGACTGGTTACGTTTCGGCCGATTACACAGCATGGTTACCATTTGTTACTATGTGGATATTCCTGTTGATGTTTGTCGGGGCAATGGCTGGGTCAACAGCTGGTGGTGTTAAAATCGTTCGCCATATTATCCTGCAAAAAAACAGTTTTCTTGAGCTTAAAAGACAGCTGCACCCTTCTGCCATCATTCCGGTTAGGTTTAATGGCAATGCCGTATCTCCCAATATTACCTATAACGTACTGGCATTCATCATCACTTACTTCTTTATTTATGCAGTAGGTGTGCTTATCATGTCTATTATAGGTTTGGATTTTCTGACAGCATTAGGCTCAGTTGCCACATGTTTGGGAAATATTGGTCCGGGTCTTGGCTCGGTTGGACCTGTTGACAATTTTGCACATTTACCAGGTGTCGCAAAATGGGTACTGTCTGCACTGATGCTACTTGGCAGGTTAGAGCTGTTTACCGTACTGATTATTTTCACGCCTTACTTCTGGCGTAGAATCTAATAAGGATTTTAAATATCAAACACAAAAAAGCGCTGTAAGATACTTTACTCTTACAGCGCTTTTTTATGGAACTATATTTAGTTAGCTATTCGACTCTCTCACGAATCAAATACTCGTTCCGGCTAGTATTATTCAATGAAATCAGCTCAGCAAGGAACCCCGCCAAAAACAGTTGCACACCTATAATAATAAGTGTTAGCCCCAAATAGAAAAGTGGTTGTTCTGTCACTTGTCTACCAATTTCCATATGCATCGCCGATCGGTATACTTTATCTCCCAATAACCAAAGTGCAGCACCTCCTCCAAACAGGAAAGACAGTACTCCCAGCATCCCAAAAAAGTGCATTGGCTTTTTACGAAAGCGGGAGACAAACATAATAGACATCAGGTCAAGCAAGCCATTAACAAAGCGTTCCAAACCAAATTTGGTTGTTCCATATTTACGGGCTCTGTGCTCAACTACCTTCTCCCCTATTTTAGTAAAGCCTTCCCATTTGGCGATTACAGGGATGTAACGGTGCATTTCCCCATACACCTCAATGTTTTTGACTACTTCTTTACGGTAAGCTTTCAAGCCACAGTTAAAGTCATGGAGATAGATTCCTGATGCCGCCCTTGTAGCTGCATTGTATATCTTTGTGGGAATAGTCTTGGTAATAGGGTCGTATCGCTTCTTTTTCCAACCTGAAACCAAATCATACCCCTCCTCCATAATCATCTGATACAGTTCAGGAATTTCATCAGGGCTATCTTGTAGGTCTGCATCCATTGTAATTACCACATCTCCTGATACCATTCTAAAGCCAGAATGCAGTGCTGCAGACTTACCATAGTTTCTTTGGAAACAAATTCCCTTGATACAAGGATTACTCCTGTTAAGGTCCTTAATTACTTGCCAAGAGCTATCTGTACTACCATCATTGACCATGACCACCTCATAAGTAAAGCCATGCTGCTGCATGACTCTCTCAATCCAAGCTGCCAACTCCGGCAAAGACTCTTCCTCGTTAAGTAGTGGCACAACCACTGATATATCTATTTGTTCCATAAAAAAATTTATGTGTTGCAATGATTCTATAGGGTTACTGATTTGTACCTCTATTTCTTGAAGTACTTCTCATAAAAGTAGCGATTGCCAGCATTAAGATTAATCCCAATGCCGTCAATGATACAAACTGTACCAATTGAAACAAAGGTAGCTGGTAAACCCATTGGGAAGATTCCAATACAGTTTCTATTTCCTGCGGTGTTACCTCTGGGTTCGCTTCTAACTGTATTCTTACAAGCTCAAGTTGCCTATCAATAAACTTGCTATCAAACAGGACATACACCAAATTAAACAGCGAACTCAAGGCATAAGATACCACGATCATCAACCCTCCAATACGAATTGCTCTTTTAAAAGGCAAGCTACCTTCTGTATGCTCCTTATATTCATTATACATCAGCACCAATGCAGCAATCTCTACCACATATATCAACCCTCCCCAAGGAGATAAATCCATTCCTGACCTATACAGGTATATGGTAAACAGGAAATGAAATACTCCATAGATGGCGCCAAATTTCAGTACCAAGTCTTTTGTAATCGAATTGCTCATAATCATTCTTTTCCTAATACCAGAAAGCGGTATTTTACTTATTAACTGATGACTTTCAGTAATTGCTCAATAGCAAAGTCTACTTCCTCTTTTCGGTTGTACTTGCTAAATGAAAAACGGATACTGGTTCGTTCAGGGTCTCCGCCCAGCTCAGCGATCACATGTGAACCTTGCTGTGCGCCACTTGAACAAGCACTTCCGCCTGATACCGCTACTCCATTCAGGTCCAACATAAACAACAGCATATCCTTTTGGGCAATTGGAGGAAGGCTCACATTCAGGACCGTATAAAGGCTATTCTCCAAGTCTCCTGAAAGGCCATTGAAAGTCACTCCTTCTATTTTTTCCAACAATTGTCCTTTCATATACTCTTTCAGCTCTTTGATATAGGCTGTATGCTGATCCATATGCTCTATAGCCAGCTCCAGTGCTTTACCTAACCCAACAATACTGCCCAAATTCTCAGTGCCACTGCGCATCTCACGTTCCTGTCCACCGCCAGTAATCAGAGGTTGCATTTTACTGCCTTTACGTACATATAAAAAGCCTACTCCTTTAGGACCATGAAACTTGTGAGCAGAACCCGCTAAAGTATCTACTTTCAGCTCCTTTACATCAATCATAAAATGACCAACGGTCTGAACTGTATCGGAGTGTAATTTTGCACCATACTGCTCACAAAGAGCTCCAACTTTCGGTAAGTCCAACAGGTTTCCAATTTCATTGTTGGCATGCATCAATGTTACCAATGAGTTAGGATACTCCTTTAATTTTTCTTCCAGTTCATTGAAGTCAATCTCACCCTGTTCATTCACCTTAAGATAAGTCACACTTACCTGTCCCGTTTTTTCCAGCTCTTCAACAGTATGACTCACTGCATGGTGCTCTATAAGGGTTGTAATAATATGGTTGATACCGTAAGCTTTGATCAAGCCTCGGATTGCTGTATTGTCAGATTCAGTCCCCCCTGAAGTAAAGTAAACCTCTCCTGGAAGTGCATTGATAGCCTTCGCCACTTGCTTGCGAGCCATTTCTAAAGTAGCTTTCGCTTCCCTTCCAAATGAATGCGTAGAAGAAGGATTACCAAAGGTATTTTGCATATGGGGAAGCATTGTGTCCAAAACTTCCTGATCGATGGCTGTTGTTGCCGCATTATCAAAATATACTTTCATAGCACTTGTGCAGTCCGTTTGTCAGATGATTGTTCTGTGTATCAAATTTCAGTCTAATACACTCCATTTTTAATATGGTTTCACAAAAATATGATATTAAGCAGAAAAACATATTAAGTAGCTGTTTCATGCTTCAAAACATGGTAATTCTTTAATCTGTTGTGAGACCTATTTTTTTCCAATAAAAAAGGGCTGGCATTTTCATACCAACCCTTTTAACTCGCGATACCTAGTTGGAATTATCCATTGATAATCTCCTTGATATCTGAAATGATCTTATTCGCTAAATGATCTGCTGTAGCCAATGTATCTGACTCTGCATAAATTCTGATAATTGGTTCGGTATTCGAGCGGCGTAAGTGTACCCATTCTTTATCAAACTCAATCTTCACACCATCAAGCGTATTGATTGGCTTATTGCTGTATTTCTCCTCAATGCTTTTCAAAATACCATCTACATCAATACTAGCAGTCAGCTCAATTTTGTTTTTAGAAATATGGTACTCTGGATATTTCTTTCTCAACATTTTCGCACTTCCTTCAAAGTTTGCCAAATTAGAAAGGAATAAGGCAATCCCTACTAATGCATCACGACCATAGTGAAGATCAGGATATATCACACCTCCGTTACCTTCTCCACCGATCACGGCATTCTTCTCTTTCATCATCTTCACAACATTCACTTCTCCTACTGCCGAAGCAAAATGCTCACCGCCTGCAGCTTCAGTTACGTCACGAAGCGCTCTTGTTGAAGACATATTGGAAACTGTATTTCCTGAACGCTTTTTCAGTACATAATCAGCAACTGAAACCAAAGTATACTCTTCACCGAACGGTGTTCCGTCTTCACAAATCAAAGCCAGTCTGTCTACATCAGGGTCTACTACGATACCTACATGGTAGTTTCCTGCCTCCAGCTTGCTACAGATTTCAGTAATGTTTTCAGGAAGTGGCTCAGGGTTATGAGGGAAATGCCCTGTTGGTTCAGCATACAAACACTCTACTTGTGCAACACCAAGCGCATTCAATAGCTTTGGAACTGAAATACCACCTGTCGAATTAACAGCATCCACAATTACACGGAAGCCTTTTGCTTTAATTGCCTCTACGTCAACATCAGGCAAATCCAGAATCATCTGAATATGCTTATCAATATAAGAGTCATCCTTGGTGTAAGAACCTAAATGCTGATTGGTTTCAAATTCAATATCAGCCTTATCAGCCATCTCCACGATCTGTTGACCTGCCTCTGCCGAAATAAACTCACCAGCAGGGCCTAACAGTTTCAAAGCATTCCAGTTACCAGGGTTGTGGCTAGCTGTCAGGATAATACCTCCACCAGCTTGCTCCTCTACTACAGCCAATTCTACAGTAGGCGTCGTTGATAACCCAAGGTCAACCACATCAATTCCTTGTGCCTGCAAAGTGCTGACAACAATATTTGAGATGATTTCACCAGAGATTCTGGCATCACGCCCGATCACTACTTTTCTTTTATCTGAATTGCCTTTTACCCACTCACCGAAAGCAGCAGCAAACTTCACAACATCAAAAGGAGTCAGCGATTCGTCTGGCTTACCTCCGATTGTTCCTCTGATTCCCGAAATAGATTTTATAAGTGTCAATGTCTATCTTGTTTGATTTGGTCACAAATTTATAATTTTTATTCAGAAAGGCTGAACTTTCAAAATATCCGACTTTCTAGTACTCAAAAGTGATTATTTCATTTTTAAAGAGTACTCTGCAATTTAGTCCAAACTGTCGAGCTTTCTCAACATAATTCCTTGATTTTCTTCTATTATAACCCAATAACCAAACTTGTTGTGGCGCCAATGTCTTAATAGAATCCCAATCAGGAATTGCCTCACCCGAGAGACACAGTACATTCAAGTTTATAATTGGAGGTAAGTTATTTTTGGACTTCCACCAAAGTAACTTAGCCCCTTCGTCTGTCATTAAAACACCACTGTCAAGTCGTTTTATATTTGGAGTTTGCGTTACTGTCTTCGCATCATTTACCTGCTCATATTCCACAATAGACTTTATCTCTCTTTTATAATGTTTTTCAGTAGCGTCTAAAACAAATGAAGCTTGCCCTCCTTTTTGAACCACAGCAGCATACATGGCTCCTTTCTGAGAAACGCCCACCATAAATTGCGATTTTCGTTGATGTGTCCATATATCGAAAGATTTGCTACAGCAAAAAATCATCGCAACAACACAACCATACCAAAGCCATCTCTTGGACTTCAGTACAAAAAGCAAAAAGGTGTAGAGCAAGACCATATATAACAAGAGTACCTCTACTCCTGATACAGAAATAGGCCAAATAACAGCGCCTGGCAAAAGCTTTACAAATTGGACCGCTTCATTCATTAACCATACTGTCCCCTCTAAAATGCTTCCTGCAAAAATCGCCAAAGAGTTTGAAAATATGGCTAATACAAATATCAATACACCCTCCCAAACGATTAAGAAAGCCAGATTGATCACAAAAAGATTACTTAACCAAAAATAGACTGGAAACTGGTGGAAGTAATAGACACTAATAGGAAAAGTTGCTATTTGAGCGGCCAATGACACACAAGTTAATTGCCAAGTCCACTCCATCCACGTTGCTTTTGGCACCCAAAAACGTACTAACCTAGGCTGTAAAACTACAATACCAATGACAGCCAAATAAGATAACTGAAAGCCTACCTGCAAAAGGTAGTATGGGTTTATCATTAAAAGTAAAAAGGCCGAAAAAGCAATTGTATTCAGTGTCTTGCCTTTCTTCTGTAGCATTTCTGACAATAACAATACTGTGTACATCGTCGCTGCCCGAACCACTGATGCTGACAATCCTGTGATAAGAGCATAACCCCAAAGCAAGCAACATCCAAAACAAAATAGTATCAGTCTGTATTGCCAAGCCCACCTTCTTCTCCTGAAAAGCAATAGTACACCTCCAATCAAAATGCCCACATGCAAACCTGAAACAGCCAATACATGCATAGCTCCGGTATCCGCATAAGATTGTCTTAATTCAGGATCCAAATTACTTCTCTCTCCTATCAATAGAGCCTGTGCAGTACCTAACTCACGCTCCTGACTGATCGCACTTTGTAATATGGAAATTGTCCAACTTCTTACTTTGTAAGCTACGGCTAACCACCAAACACCTTTACCGTTTCCTGTAAGTCCCCAATTCTCTGTAGGTACATACAGCTGACTATAAACCTGCTTTGTAGCCATGTATTCTCCCCAATCAAAACTTCCTTTGTAGACAGGTTTTTCAAATGCCTTTGGCCTACCTTTTATGAACACTTCATCTCCATACTTTAAGACAAGGCTATTGGTATCTTTCTCAAAATATACCTGAATACTGCCTGTCGCTATTGCCCAATCATGATTGCTCTCTGTTTTGACTTGATTTATACTCACAATTGCTTTGACAGAATTGGCTGTTTCAGAAGGCTCATCTTCGATAACTGCCGAGAAATATTGAATATCATGCTTATTTAAGAAATGCCCTGATAACCAACTAGGTTGTTGATAAGCAATAAAAGTAGCAAAGAGCAATACAACTAAAAGCATTGTAACACTACCTTGAAATGCATTTCCTTTTCGAAACTTCTCCTTCTTTTGGTAATAAAACAACACCAAATAAATGACCGCAACTGCAAGTGTCAACCAAAGTCCGTAAGGAGCAAAATCAACAAACTGAAAACCTAATAGAATACCGAAAACCTGGGCGATTACAATTCTAACAAATGGATGAGAAGACCAGAATTTTTCCATTTACGACAAGGTAAGACTATCAAACTCTTTAACGTATGTAGTGCTACTAGTTAGGAGTTTGATTAGCAAGACAAAAATGTCTTTTTACCTGAAAACATACATGGATTTCACAAATAGGGAATGAGAGTTATTTTAGGATTAGCAACGCTTCTTTAATCTTGCGTTTAAGAACTGTTCATAAAACCCAAAAAGTTACATCCTAAAATTTTTAATTAGTTCGTGTAAGAAATTTTTTCCAAAAATAAAATATTGATTTCTCCATACCTCCTAATTAGTTTTATCCCAACATAAATTAGCATAAACAGCAACCATGAGATAATCTCTCCTTAGAATAATACTGCTAACAAAAAAAGCATTCCTTAACTGAACACCTTCAAGGATATTTTGGTTTTCATGATATAATGATATTATTTTTAACCATTAATCATGATTGTTACTTAAAGTAGCACATTAATTGTTCTTTAACTCAAATACAAAGGCCTGACTCAACTACGGAACCCAAAACTCCACAGGTAGCAAAGGCCATTAAACATATCACTGCGGATCCGCAGCGAGTTAATCATAAAATCTCTCAAATTCTCATTCGTGCCCTTATGTTAGTATTAAAAAGAGATGGACGCCGAGAAAGCGTCAAATTCGACAAAATCCTACGCAGGATTGAAGCTCTTTGCGATGGCTTTGACCGCAAGTTTGTTGACCCCGTTGAGGTAGCCAAAAAGGTTATCATGGGGCTTTATGATGGTGTTACCACCACAGAACTTGACAGTCTTGCCGCAGAGATAGCTGCTTCCATGACGACAAAGCACCCTGACTTCGCTCAATTGGCTGCCAGGATTTCTATTTCAAACTTACACAAGACAACCAGTCAGTCATTCTCAAGCACTATCAAACGCCTGTACAATTACATAGACCCAAAAACAGGTGAAAATGCTGCCCTTATCTCAAAAGATGCTTACGAAGTAATACGTGCCAATGCAAAGCGACTGGATGAAGCAATTCATTACGACAGGGACTATGATTTTGACTACTTCGGCTTTAAGACCTTAGAAAGGTCTTACCTGCTAAAAGTTGATGGAAAAATTGTTGAACGTCCTCAACACCTTTTTATGCGGGTTGCCATTGGGATTCACCTAGATGATGTTGAAGCAGCTATTGAGACATACAACCTTATGTCCCAAAAGTGGTTCATTCATGCAACTCCTACACTTTTCAATGCAGCTACACCAAAACCTCAAATGTCCTCTTGCTTCCTTGTAGCGATGCAGGAAGATTCCATTCCAGGCATTTATGAAACATTAAAACAGTGTGCTTTGATCTCACAGTCGGCAGGCGGTATTGGACTGAATATTCACAATGTGAGAGCCACTGGTTCTTACATCAAAGGTACCAATGGCACATCCAATGGTATCATTCCTATGCTGCGTGTATTTAATGATACAGCACGTTATGTAGATCAGGGTGGAGGTAAGCGCAAAGGTGCATTTGCTGTTTATATTGAACCTTGGCATGCTGATATCTTTGAATTCCTTGACCTGAAGAAAAATCATGGTAAGGAAGAATTACGTGCTAGAGACCTGTTCTACGCACTGTGGGTCTCCGACCTTTTTATGAAACGTGTGGAGAACAATGAAGAGTGGTCTTTGTTCTGTCCAAATGAAGCACCTGGATTGGCAGACTGCCATGGTGAAGAGTTTGAGAAACTTTACGAAAAATACGAGAGAGAAGGAAGGGCACGTAAAGTCGTAAGAGCACAAGACCTTTGGTTTGAAGTAATGGAGTCTCAAGTGGAGACTGGCACACCATATATGCTGTATAAAGATGCAGCCAATGGCAAATCCAACCAACAAAACCTTGGTACTATCAAGTCAAGTAACTTGTGTACAGAAATCATTGAGTATACATCAAAAGACGAGGTTGCTGTATGTAACCTTGCTTCGCTTTCATTACCTAAATACGTCACTGAAGAAGGCAATTTTGACCATAAACGCTTGTACGAAGTAACAAAAGTGGTCACTCGAAACCTCAATAAAATTATTGACACCAATTACTATCCTGTTCCAGAAGCAAGAAACTCAAACCTACGTCACAGGCCAACTGGTTTGGGGGTACAAGGACTTGCTGATGTGTTTTTGAAACTCCGTATGCCATTTGATTCTGAAGAGGCTAAAGGATTAAATGAAGATATTTTCGAGACCATTTATTTTGCTGCTATGGAAGCGTCTATGGAGCTGGCTCAAGTGCAAGGACCTTATGAGTCATATGAAGGCTCTCCTGCTTCTAAAGGCACCTTCCAGTTTGATATGTGGGGAGTAAAACCGAAGTCAGGCAGGTGGAATTGGGATGCTCTCAAAGCACAAGTGAAGCAACATGGTATCCGAAACTCCCTGTTATTAGCTCCGATGCCAACAGCATCTACTTCTCAAATTTTGGGCAATAATGAATGTTTTGAACCATACACTTCCAATATCTACAGCAGAAGGGTACTTTCTGGTGAGTTCACCATTGTAAACAAGCACCTGCTCAAAGATTTGGTTGAAATGGGAATTTGGAATGATGACCTAAAAAATGAACTGATTGCCAATAATGGCTCCGTTCAAAATATCAGACGCATTCCTCAACACCTCAAGGACCTTTATAAAACAGCTTGGGAAATCAGTCAAAAACATATCATTGATATGTCGGCTGACCGTGGGGCATATATCTGTCAGAGTCAGAGCTTGAACGTTTTCATTGAGAACCCTAACTTCGGCAAACTGACTTCCATGCATTTCTATGCTTGGAAAAAAGGTCTTAAAACAGGTATGTACTACCTAAGAACCAAGGCTGCGACCGATGCTATCAAATTTACCGTAGACACACAGAAGCTATCACAGTCACAAGCAGAAGAAGCTCCTGTATCAGGTCAATCCTGTTCTTTGGATGATCCAGATTGTATGTCTTGCTCTGGTTAATAGCTACAGGATAAACTGATTCTCTATACAACTGTGATTTATTAGGGAATTATAGATATAGAAAAGCCGTCTATCAGTATTTTGACAGACGGCTTTTCTTATTTCTTTATCTAACAGGAAGTAAATTACTCACTCTTTCCTGCTATTTCTCTGTTCATTTCCAATGACTCAGTAGCTGCTTTTTGCTCCTCTTCATGTGCTGAGAATTTTTTCTGGAAAACCAGAATAAACAACACTCCCAAGAAAATTGCCGAATCAGCTATATTGAATACAGGGCTAAAGAATATAAAGTGATTTCCTCCCACTACAGGTACCCAAGATGGATAAGTGCTTGACACCATTGGGAAATAAAGCATATCAATCACTCTACCATGGAACCAAGGAGTTGGAGAATTAGGAATCACATTTCCATCAATCAATACTCCATAAAACACACTGTCTATCACATTACCAAGTGCTCCACCTAGAATCATTGCCAAACAAACCAAAAAACCCCAATGAGCCTTTCGTCTTGCTAAGTAGGCAATTGCATAAGCGATACCACCTGATGCTACTATGCGGAACAAGGTAAGGATCAGTTTGCCAAACTCCATGTCAAACTGCATTCCGAATGCCATTCCTGGGTTCAATAGGTAATGAAGGCGAAACCAGTCTCCCAATACGTTTACTTCTCCAAGTGGTCCCATTTCCATATTGAAATGCACCAACATTTTTGAAGCTTGGTCGATCAGGATCACCAGCAATGCCACCAAATAATATTTTTTATATTTCTTCATCTAAAAAGTAGTTGTTCTTTTCAATCAGGTTTAAAGCACGCTCTATCAACCCTTGATGTTACAAAAGTTAAAGTGCCTGTTGTTTACGATTCCCTTATCAGAGACAATAAAAACAGTTAAAGCGTTCCCTGTTTGTATGTAAGGGTTCCAAAAAAGTATTAACAGGCGCCTAATTTAACCAACATCCTCTTAGGATAGAAATGTTTTTTTGCTGAAACTCCTAAATTCAGATTTCACTAGGCCTTAGCTTTATTTTTGTTAGCCAGCTGACCACATGCTGCGTCAATGTCTTTACCTCTACTACGGCGTACATGAACATTTACTCCTTTCTTGCGCAAGTATTCGGCAAACTGATCAATCTTGTCCTTTTCAGCATTCAGGAAATCTGCTTTGTCAATTGGATTGTATTCAATGATATTCACTTTACAAGGCAAATGCTTACAGAATCTGTAAAGTTCATCCGCATCTTTAAGTGAATCATTAAAATTATTGAATACGATATATTCGTAAGTAACTGGGCTTTTTGTCTTGGCAAAGAAGTACTTCAGTGCATCTCTCAAGGCTGGCAAGCTGTTCTGCTCATTGATTGGCATAATCTGGTTACGCTTCTCATCATTGGCAGCATGCAACGAAAGTGCAAGGTTAAACTTCACATCCTCGTCTGCTAACTTACGGATCATCTTGGCAATACCAGCCGTTGATACCGTGATACGCTTGGCTGACATTCCCAATCCAAGGTCTGAGGTGATATACTCAACCGACTTCAATACGTTAGCATAATTCAGCAATGGCTCTCCCATACCCATATACACGATATTGGAAAGGTTCATCCCGTAGTTATCTTGTGCTTGCTTATTGATCTCAACCACTTGGTCATAGATTTCGGCAGCATCAAGGTTTCGCTTACGGTCCATATACCCTGTCGCACAGAACTTACAGGTCAATGAGCACCCTACTTGAGAAGAGATACAGGCAGTCATACGGGTGTCAGTCGGAATCAGTACACCTTCTACCAAATGTTCATCATGCAACTTAAAGGCTGACTTAAATGTACCATCGTTACTGTGCTGCATGTCAGCTACAGAGATAGGTGCAAAAAAGAAATGCTCTTCCAACATCTCTCTTGTCTTTTTTGAGAGGTTTGTCATCTCTTCAAAAGAGCGTGCTGATTTCTTCCAGATCCAATCCTGAACCTGCTTGGCTCTAAACCCTTTCTCCCCGTTTTCCTCCAGAAACTGTTTAATATCCTCCGGAGACACTTTCCTAATATCTTTCTTCTTGATTACTTCCACTGTGTGATTCGATGATTTAATTGAATGGTGCAAAGCTACACATAAAAGGTTACAACCTGACAACCATTCAGCTATTTCACCATTGTTGATCTCTAAAACTATTCAATCAAAAAAAACCTGAACCTAGTAAATAAGTTCAGGTTTTTTTGTGAATTATACTAAACCAGCCTAAAAACCCTAAACAGGTGATTATAACCAGTTTAATGAAATGTATAATTATCTCAGCTCATCTGCTTTTTTCAGAGCAGCTTCAGCCTCGTCATATTTCTTAGTCAGCGTGTAGATTCTAGCCAACAGCTCCCAGTACTTTGCTTCGTCTGGCTTCACGTCTTTCGCTTTAGTTGCCAAAGGCTCTGCTTTTGCAGTCATTTCAGCAATCTTACCTTCCAGCTCAGTCGCTTTTGCTTTGTCTTTGAAAGAGCCGCTTGCACTTCTTGGCAGGTCGTTCAGCTCTCTGTTGTAAACTGTTGCTCTGTTGTAGTACAGTGCACTTGCATTGTACAGACCATCAGTGTTCTCAGGGTTGATAGACAACAGGTTGTCGTACTGAGCAGCAGCTTTGTCAAAGTACTCTTGGCTTTTTGCCATATCGCCATCTTCTCTAGCTTTCTCAGCAGACTGGTCATAAAGAACAGCCAAGTTGAAGTTCAGCATTTCATCCTTAGGCTTAGCAGCCAATTGTGACTCGATAGATCCAATTGCATCGTCAAGTCTGTCCAGTCTTGCATAGTAAGAAACAACTTGAGCATTCAGTGTTTCGTCTTCTGGCATTACTTCCAGACCTTGTTTAGCAACTTCCAAAGCTTGAGCGTAAACCTCATTTGCTTTTTCTTGAGCAGCTTTTACATCTGACTCAAGCTTAGCCAATTTTGCTTTTTCCTCTTCCAATTGCGCTTTTGCATCAGCAGCAGCTTTCTTGTTTTCAGCTGCTTTTTGAGCAGAACCTCTGTAACGCTTACCAGCGCCTTTACCGTAGTAATCAGCTCTTTCAGTAGCTTGCTCAAGCTCTTTATTCAGCTTCTCGATGTTACCTTTTGCTTCTTTGATGTCATACTGCTTAGAAGAGATTTCTTCTTCGTAAGGAGCTGCTTTCTTAGAAACAAAAGTAAGCTCTTGGTAATACATGTTAGGATCAACAAAGTCCAAAGCTTTCAGCTTGTTGATCAACTCCACTGTTTTTTCTTGTGCAGCAATAGCCTCTTCGTCTGAAGCCTCACCTGCTACAGTAGCAGCAGCATAGAAAGCGTATTTACCAGCAGTTGTATCTTCTGGCTTTACATTAAATGCTCTTTCCAAGTTTTCCAATGCAGCTTGGTAATCATTTTCGTTGAATGCGTTAGCACCTGCTTGGAAGAAGTGGTTGTAAAGAACATCGTAGCTTGACTGTCCACCTTTCAGCACGTTTGCTGGCGCCTCAGGGTTGAACACTTCTTGGTATACAGAGCCTTTCTCCTCTTCTACCTCTTTGATTTTAAGGTAAGAAGCTTTTGCTTGCTCGATATACTCATCTACTTGCTCTTCAGGAGTTTCTTCTGAAGTAGCCAATGCAGTGTATGCATCGCCTAGCTCTTTCAATGTTTTAGCACTCGCAACTTCAGGTTGTACTTTATCAGTTTTACCTTTTGCTTTGTACTTTTCGTTTTTAGCTGCAACTTTTGCAACTTCTTGATCAGCTTTTTCCTGCACTGCCTGCAGGTCAGCTTTAAGTTCCTCAACAGATTTTTGTGGTGCAGCAGGAGTACCGTTCTGCGCAAATGATGTTGATAATACTGTTACAGAAAGCAACAGTAAAAAAGTGATTCTTAGGAGTTTCATAGAAAATTATACTTTTCTTAAATTATATTGCACTTTTTTAAAAGGTGTTCGCAAAACTAGCAGAAAAATACATAACTATTGATGACAAATAACATTATTTTAACCCTCCAAGTTGTTCTTTTAACACGTTTTAAAGCTTTGTAAACCCCTTTTATCCATTTAAAGTGTTCTGTCATTAATCGTGACTATCATTAAAACCCGATCTTTAAGTTAAAGGGTTTCAATACCTTCCTAATATTGAATATATCACACATCTTATAGACACTGTTATAACACACCAATAGAACAGTTTAATTTCTGGGAATTAAGTTTTCTCCAACAAAAAAAGGACTACTAGAATACCTAGCAGTCCTTTTGGGCTTTGAGACACTTTATTGTCTCTCAAAAATATTCGCTTACTCTTCTTCTTCAGAGGCAGTATTTTCTGCTGAAGGATTCTCCGTTTCTGTTGAAGGAGTTTCCAACACTTCACCTTCTTCAAGGATCTCCTCTTCTTTTTCAAGAGCATTTACTTTTTCTACTGAAGAAATCTCATCTCCATCATTCAGACGGATCAGTTTAACTCCTTGTGTCGCTCTACCCATGACACGCAAGCCTTCAACAGCCATACGGATCGTGATACCAGACTTGGTAATAATCATCAAGTCCTCTGCATCAGTAACCGTTTCGATTGCCATCAGGCTACCTGTTTTTTCTGTTACCTGCATCGTCTTGACACCTTTACCACCACGGTTTGTGATACGGTAATCCTCAATTGCAGTACGCTTTCCGTAACCTTTTTCAGATACCACAAGCAACGTTGTTTCAGGATCACTGATACATTCCATACCAACTACCTTATCCTGATCGCCTTGCAAAGTAATCGCCTTTACACCTGTAGCAGTACGTCCCATTGCACGAACTTTCTCTTCAGGGAACCTGATAGCAAGACCAGACTTAGCTGCCACAACAATATCGCTGCTGCCATTAGTCATGCTTACATTCAGTAGCTTGTCTCCTTCATTGATATTGATCGCTGCAATACCACTTGTTCTTGGACGTGAATAAGCTTCCAGCGTAGTCTTCTTGATGATACCCTTCTCCGTACACATTACTAGGTAATGGTTATTTACGTAGTCAGGATCAGTAAGCGTTTTCACACTGATGACCGCCTGTACATTCTCTTCAGGAGAGATTTCGATCATGTTCTGAAGTGGACGTCCTTTGGAAGTCTTGCTACCTTCTGGCAAGCGGAATACTTTCAGCCAGTATACTTTACCTGCATTGGTAAAGAACAACAGGTAGTTGTGGTTTGTAGCCAAGAATAGGTGTTCTGTGTAGTCATCACTTTTGGATGCTGCACCACGTGAACCTACACCACCACGTCCTTGCTGTCTATATTCTCTTAGTGCTGTACGCTTGATATAACCTTCTTTAGAGATGGTAATGATCATTTCTTCATCAGGAATCAAATCCTCGATTTCCAGATCATCTGCATTCATCTCAATCTCAGAACGTCTTTCATCACCGTATTTATCTCTCAGCTCTACCAGTTCGTCCTTGATGATACCCATACGCATCTCCTCACTTGCCAACACTTCTTTCAAGTAAGTTACTTGCTTGGTTACTTCATCGTACTCAAGCTGAAGTTTCTCTCTTTCCAGACCTGTCAGACGTTGCAGACGCATATCCAGAATCGCTTTAGCCTGTACTTCTGAGAAGTCAAACTGCTCCATCAAGCCCAATCTTGCTATGTCTCCATCCTTTGAGCTTCTGATCAGCGCAATCACCTCATCAAGGTTGTCAAGTGCTTTCAGGTAGCCTTCCAGAATGTGCAGACGCTTTTCTGCTTCTTCCAGTTCAAACTCTGTACGACGAACCACCACTTCGTGACGGTGTCTTACATAGTATTTGATCAGCTCATAAAGGTTCAGCGTTCTTGGCTTTCCTTTAACAAGCGCTACGTTATTGATACTGAAAGAAGTTTGAAGTTGTGTATGCTTGAACAGGGTATTCAGCACCACATCAGGCATTGCATCTTTCTTCAGTTCGTAAACGATACGGATACCTCTACGGTCCGACTCATCACGAATCGTGCTGATGCCTTCAATTTTCTTATCATTGACCAACTCAGCAGTCTTCTCAATCATGGAAGCTTTGTTCACCTGATAAGGGATCTCCGTTACCACGATCATTTCTCTGCCTGACTTGTTCTCTTCAAAGTGTGACTTCGCACGCATCACAACCCTGCCACGTCCCGTCTCATAGGCTTTCTTTACGCCATCATATCCGTAAATGATACCTCCTGTCGGGAAGTCAGGAGCCGAGATGTGCTCCATCAGTTCTGCCACCGTAATTTCAGGGTTCTCGATATAAGCAACCACGCCATTGATTACCTCTGTCAGGTTGTGTGGAGCCATATTAGTGGCCATACCTACCGCAATACCGGCAGATCCATTTACCAACAGGTTAGGAATCTTACCTGGCAATACCGAAGGCTCCTTCAGGGAGTCGTCAAAGTTTGGTACGAAGTCAACCGTATTTTTCTTCAAATCTGCCAGCATTTCACTGGAGATTTCTTTCATACGAGCCTCCGTATAACGCATCGCAGCGGCAGAATCACCGTCAACCGAGCCAAAGTTACCTTGACCGTCTACCAATGGGTAACGCAGTGACCACTCTTGTGCCATACGTACCATGGTATCATATACTGACGAGTCACCATGAGGGTGATACTTACCAAGTACCTCACCTACAATCCTTGCTGATTTCTTATATGGTCTGTTGTAGCTTAGTCCCAGTTCAGACATACCGTATAACACACGGCGGTGAACTGGCTTAAGCCCATCCCTTACATCAGGAAGGGCTCTTGAGATGATTACCGACATTGAATAGTCAATGTAGGCACCTCTCATCTCGTCCTCGATATTGATCGGGATAATATTTTCTCCTTCTGCCATTCTATTATATAATTAGTTCCGGATTCATTTCAAGCGACTTCTATTTGCCTGCTTGTACCGATTTCGCATTTCAGACTGCATTCAATATGGCAGGTGTTCTTGAAATACATTTGACATGAATTCAGACACCCAAATCAAAAATCCTAAAAATGTACTTTTCTAGGATTTTTTTTGCCTTTTAACGAAGTGGCAAGATACAAAAACAAGGCGCAACTCACAACATTAATACCAGCATGAATAAAGGAATAAATGGAATGTAAAATCGGTTTTAAAACCCGAATGGATTGCTTAAAAAAAGAACTCTCCGAAATACTTCAGTTCTAATGTATTATTGAAGGATTCCGAGGAGCTTATATTTATTTTTTCATACAAAAAATAAAGCCATTAGAAATATAGAACTGACATTAATATTAAAACGTGTTTTCCATTCATCTCTCCCTCCTTCCGAAAGCACATTGGTATACTCTGAACCTAGCCAAGGCTGGTTCTTACCCATAGCGAAGTCTACATAAGTATAAACACTACCTGCTGAAACCATTACCCTAACTATGTTCATCTAGGAAAGTATCATCATGGGTTTCAAATTTTCCACCCTTTGAAGTAGGGTAAAGGTGATGGATTGTATTCTTGAAAAATTTCCACGAAAACTCAATAAAACTAAACTTCACTGCGTAAACACATCTCTACCTACTCAGTACCTCTTTATACGACACACAGTGTTTAACATTTTTTAATGAGGCATCTTTTCCGCTTCCATTTTTACCATTCATTATTATTGCAAGGAATTGTGAAACTGGAAAAAGGCTTGAGCAAGTTGAAGTGAATATCCATCAGGATAAAGCATTAACAATGCTTACTCTCAACCATTCAAACCTCGTACCTGAGATCAAATAGTTAAAACCATAGACATAATCACCCTTTGTTAGGCTACAAAGCATTACGGTCTTGGTATTATTTTATATTTTGGCGAATCTGTTTTCAGTCATAAACAAAAACCAATGGAAATACTGGAGAAACAGAAGCGAGGAAAAGCTTCTGCCTCAAATATGGATCTTATGAAAAACTTCAAGCAAATCAACAACATCACCGGTTGGGCGGTGTTCCTTGTGGCGCTGATTGTCTATACAATCACACTGGAGGAAACTGCCAGCTTTTGGGACTGTGGTGAGTTTATTGCCGTGTCCTACAAGCTGATGGTACCCCACCCTCCTGGTACACCATTTTTTCAGCTAATCAACAGAATGTTCTCTTTCCTTGCTCTAGGTGATGTGACAAGAGTAGCTTTCTGGATCAACTTCTCGTCTGCATTTTTCAGTGCGTTAACGATTCTTTTCCTTCACTGGACAATTGTATTGTTAGGCATGAAAATCATTAAGCCTGCCAATGGAAAAGAGTACTCTACAGGGCAAATCATTACCCTGATGGGTGCAGGTGCTGTTGGTGCGCTGGCTTATACTTTCTCAGACTCTTTCTGGTTCTCCGCTGTAGAAGCAGAAGTATATGCAATGTCCTCATTCCTGACTGCCGCTATTATCTGGGCAATCCTGAAATGGGAACGTATTGAGAAAGCCGCTATCGCTAACCGTTGGCTAATCCTGATTGCCTATATCATTGGTCTTTCAATGGGTGTTCACTTGTTGAACCTTGTGGTACTACCTGCTATGGCCATGATTTTCTATAACAAGCACTACCCTGAAGGAAACTTGAAAGGGTTGGTTGTTGCTATTGGTATAGGTGGCATACTGATTTTGGTATTTATGTTTGGCGTAATCCAAGGACTTCCTGAAATCACTTTTGGCTTCGATAAGTTCTTTGTCAATACATTGGGAATGCCTTTCAGTACTGGTGGTATTTTCTTCGCAATATTGCTGTTGGGTGGTGTTGCATACGGAATATATTACTCCCAAGTACATGGCAAAGTAACCATGAACAATATTTTCCTTGGTTTGGCTTTCGTCCTGATTGGTTATAGCTCTTATACATTGCTACTGATCCGTTCCAATCAAGAGACACCAATTAACGAAAATGCTCCTGACGACCTACTGAGCTTCGTATCTTACCTGAAACGTGAGCAGTATGGTGACAGACCTCTGCTTTACGGACGTAACTTTACAGCTCAGCCTACTGAAACAAAACAGGTAGGTGACAAATACCGTCAGGCTACAAAAAATGGAAAAGACTACTATGAGGTATATGACCACAAAGTAAAACAAATTTACGACCGTAAAGACGAGATGCTGCTGCCTCGTATGTACAGCAAGCAACCAGGTCATGATAGACTGTATCAAGAAAAAACAGGCTTGCAGCAAGGAGAGAAACCTACTATGGGTGACAACCTTTACTTCATGTTTGACTATCAGCTAGGCCACATGTATGCCCGCTACTTTATGTGGAACTTTGCAGGTAGACAGAGTGACTATAAAGATGCAGGATGGAGCGCTCCTTGGGATGCTTTTGCTGCAGACCTTCCTGGTGTATTGGAAAACAACAAGGCAAGAACCAACTTCTTTATGTTGCCACTGCTACTGGGTCTGTTAGGACTATTTTTCCAGCAGACAAAAGATCAAAAAAGCTTCCTAGTAATGCTGATGATCTTCTTCCTTACAGGTGTAGCCCTTGTACTTTACCTAAACTCACCTCCAGTAGAGCCACGTGAGCGTGACTACATTTATGTAGGGTCCTTCTATGTATTTGCTATTTGGATAGGAATGGGTGTAATGGCCATTTCAGAGCTTCTGCAAAGTAAAGCTAAAGGCGTTACTGCCCCTGCCATAGCTACAGCACTTTGTATGGTAGTTCCTGTACTGATGGGTACAAGCGGATGGGAGAGCCATAACCGCTCTAATAGATTCCACTCTATTGATCAGGCTCGTAACACCTTAGCCAGTTGTGCACCAAATGCTATCCTATTTACAGGTGGTGATAACGATACGTTCCCTCTTTGGTATGTACAAAATGTAGAAGGCTACAGAACGGATGTAAGGGTTGCCGTATTGAGCTACTTTAGTACAGGATGGTACCTAGAGCAAATGCGTCAGCAACAGTATGAATCGGCTCCATTACCACTTGGACTGGATCAGGAAAACTACCGTGAAGGTAAAAACGAATATATTCCTCTTGTACCGGATGACAGAGCTAAAGGCGGTGTTAACCTGAGTGCTTACCTTTCTTTGGTTAACCAGAATAGCCCTGCCGTACAGGTTCCTTTAAGTGATGGAACACGTACAGCTATGCTACTTTCAGATACATTCGTTTTGGATGTAGACAGCTCGGGTGTTATCAATCAAGGCTTTATTCCTAAAGGAAAAGAAGATCAGGTTGTCAGCAAAATGGTTTGGAAACTAGGAAGAGGTAAACGCCATATCTTCAAAAATGAATTGGCGTTACTGGACCTGATTTCCAACAACAAAAACTGGGAACGTCCGATTTACTTCAACAATACATCAGCGAATACCTTAAGCATGGATCTTCGCAGATATATGATGCTGGAGGGCATGACTTACCGTCTGATGCCTATTATAACTGAAAACACTGGTGATGTAGGGGAAGTAAACACTGATGTAATGCTTGAAAACATCAAGCACTTCCAGTTCCGTGAGATGAACAACACTGATGTTTACTATGATGATGAGTACCGTAAGTTTGGAGCCAATACGCGTTACAACTTCTACCGTTTGGCTGAAGACCTATATCTGAAAGACCGTGAGGCTGAAGCTAAGCAAGTAATGGACTCTGTATTGTACCATATTCCTGACAATACGATTCCATACAGCTTCTATGCTCCACGCTATGCAGATCTTTACCACAGACTTGGAGATCATAAAATGGCAGACTCTATTGCCAATACTGTAGCTGAGCGAGCAAAAGAAACAATCGTTTACTACTTAAACCATAACAGCGCTGATGAAAGTGTGCAATCACTAGCTCAACGCAGTATGGTAACACTTCAGCAACTTTCTATGATGTATAAGAGCAATGCTGAAGAAGCGCAACAAAAAGTAAAAATGCTTAAGGAACGTGGTCAGGAAATTCTGGAGCTTCCTGAAACGCAACTGATGCAGGAAATTAAACGCAATGAAGAGTTGATTCACATCTACCACGAAAGAGCCAACAAATACGGTCAGATTTATGCTGAAGTATATGGTGATATGTATGGAAGATAGAATAAGATTCATCATCGGAAATAATTAATATAAAGGCTGCTCTATTAATGGGCAGCCTTTTTTTGTGATTAGTCAAGAAGTTTCACCTCCAAAACTTATCTACTATAGATTATTGTTCATTATAATTGATACAATTCTTCTAAAATGACCTTCCGCATTCTATTTCCCTTTCTTACGCTGTAACTTCGCTATTAACTATCACTCTGTAACTTCACCATCTATGTCCAATAAGCTTTACTTACTCCTCTTACTGTGCCTTGTTTCTCTACAGCTGATGGCACAGCGTACATACCTCAGTCATCAACTCAACAGTAATTCCCTAGAAATTACAACAAGTGACGGTAAAATCACGATTACCCCATATACTGAAGATGCTTTTCAGGTACAATTCCATAGCAAGGACACCACCAACTATCCTGCATTTGCTGTAGTTACTCCTCCTCAAAAACTTCAAACAGCATTTGCTTCCAAAGGCAACACCCTCCAGTATGGAACGGAAACAGAAGGCGCTTTAAATGTCCAAATCACTAAAACACCCTTTAATATTCGGTTCTATTATGGCAATAAATCTCTCACCTACGAAGCTGACGGTTACTTTGATACAGACTCACTCAAAGGCTTCAAATTCAGCACAGAAAAAGATGAACACCTGTACGGAGGTGGAGAAAGGGCTCTTCCTCTTGACCGGTCTGGATATAGACTTCCATTATACAACAAAGCACATTATGGCTATGAGGAACACAGTGAACAGATGAATTATGGAATGCCTTTAGTCATTTCATCAAAGAATTACGCCATCCTCTTTGACAATCCAACTAGTGGGTTTATTGACTTTGGCAAGACAGACAAACGAGTACTTTCCTTTGAAGCTTTAGGAGGAAACATGACTTACTTTATCATTGGAGGAAATACGCCTGCCGAAGTGACAACCCACCTTACAAAGCTGACAGGCAGGCAACCACTACCTCCAAGATGGGCTTTCGGAAACTTTGCCTCACGGTTTGGATACCATTCTCAACAGCAAGTCAAACAGGTTGCAGACCAATTCCGCCAAGAGCATATACCTCTGGATGCAGTGGTGCTAGACCTTTTCTGGTTCGGCCCTCAGGTGGTCGGTTATATGGGAAACCTTGACTGGTACCGTGACGCATTTCCAAACCCTGACCAGATGATTGAAAACCTGAATGACAAAGGCATCAAAACGGTACTTATCACAGAACCCTTTATTTTGACCACTTCCAAAAACTTCCCTCAGGCTGTAAGTCAAAAAGTACTGGGGACAGACCGCTCAGGTAAAGCCTTTGTCTATCAATTCTTTTTTGGTGAAACAGGGTTGGTAGACATTTTTAAACCAAGAGCCAAAAGGTGGTTTTGGAGCTTCTACGACAAACAGGTCAAAAAAGGTGTTGAAGGATGGTGGGGTGACCTTGGAGAACCTGAAGTCCACCCTAGCGAATTACAACATATCAATGGCAGCGCTGACTTGGTTCATAATGCTTACGGGCATGAATGGGCAAAAATGATATATGAAGGATATGAAAAAAACTATCCTGACAAAAGGCTATTCATGCTAATGCGATCGGGTTTTGTAGGCTCCCAACGTTATGGTCTAATACCTTGGTCTGGGGATGTAAACAGAACCTTTGGAGGTTTAAAACCTCAAGTAAATATTTCCTTGACCATGGGCATGAGCGGACTTGGCTATATGCACTCAGACCTCGGTGGTTTTGCCATTGGTGAGCAAACTGTTCAGGAAGTCGAAGAATTGTATATCAGATGGATGCAGTATGGCGTATTTCAGCCTATTTACAGACCACACAGCCAAGAAGGTATTCCTTCAGAGGTCATTTATTTTAAGGGAAAAACGAAAGACATCGTCAAACGCTATATTGAAATGCGCTACAAGCTTCATCCTTACATTTACTCCCTTGCCTTTGAAAACAGTCAAACAGGCATGCCTTTGATGCGTCCACTCTTTTTTGAAGAACCAAACAATAGAGAATTACTCAACTATGACAAGAGCTACTTGTTTGGTGACAACATACTTGTGACACCCATCACTTCCAAAGGAGAGAAGACAGCCAAAACATACCTACCTCAAGGCAACCAATGGGTAGATTTCTGGACTGATAGGACTTATAACGGAGGTCAGTGGGTAACAACTTCCCTAACAATGGATGACATCCCCGTTTTTGTAAAAGGAGGTAGTTTTATTCCTATGTCTCCACTGTTTCAAAGCCTATCCAACTACAATTCTGACAGCTTGACCATACACTATTTTGCAGATCCAAAAGTCAGTGAAAGCAATGGGCAAATGTATGATGATGATGGTAAAACAAAAGACTCCTTCAAGAAAGGGCAATATGAACTAATGACATTCAGTGCTGAGAATAAAAAAGGGAACATGACATTTACTTTCAACCAGTCTGGAGGAGTATATACAGGGCAACCCGAAACCCGAAAAATCGAGTTGGTTGCCCATCAGGTTCTGGTCGCACCAAAAAAAGTAAAAGTCAACAAGGATCACTTGGACGCCAAAGACTATCATTATAATCTTGAGAAGCAAACCTTAAGTATTCCTTTCAACTGGAAAAAAGGAGAAGAAGTCATTATTAAAATCAAATAATAAACAGAGAGCTTATTCCATAAAAAGTTCATTGAAACATATTGATAAGAAATTGTTTAAAACAATGATTTTTTGTCTCAGTGTATTTATATTTAGTTAGTAACTAACTACATAACCCAAACACTTTTTATGGAACAGTTCATGACCTTTATCCTGTCATGGAAAGGCTTTTTATTGCTTTTCCTAATTGTATCAGCGATTTACATTCACTTTAGGGGCAAAACCCGTTACTCGTTTTTAAGACAATTGACAGACCATAGTACTTTTATGGCACCTATCAATTTGTTGATGTACCTGTTTTCTTCCGCCCCGTCAAAACCATACCTTTCCACTGCTGACTTTCCTCAATTGAGTTTACTGAAAGACAATTGGGAAACGATACGTGAAGAAGCTCTTCTACTTGAACAAAGTGAACTGATTAAAGGCGCTGACAAATACAACGACATTGGTTTCAACTCTTTTTTCAGGCGAGGCTGGAAAAGGTTTTACCTCAAATGGTACAATGACTTTCACCCATCTGCATTGGAATACTGTCCTAAAACCATAGAATTGGTCAGACAGGTGCCAGGCATCAAGGCTGCAATGTTTGTCGTACTTCCTGCCGGTAGCTTTTTGCCGGAACACCGAGACCCGTATGCAGGATCTTTGCGCTACCATTTAGGGCTGATTACACCAAATGATGAAAAATGTGAAATTGTAGTTGATGGTCAATCCTACTTTTGGAAAGATGGCGAAGATGTATTGTTTGATGAAACTTATATACATCATGCTGAAAATGCAACAGAGAAAGATCGCCTGATTTTCTTCTGCGATGTAGAGCGACCTATGAAGCTAGTGATAGGAAAATGGTTGAACAGCTTTTTCAGTTGGTTTATTATGGCAGCAGCTGCTTCTCCAAACATGAAAAACGACAAGACAGGAAACCTCAACAAGGCTTTCCGCTATTTATATTCAGTTAGGTTATTAGGAAAGGAAATCAAGCAAAAAAACAAACCTGTCTACTATGGGTTGAAGTATGCCATTTTTGTTTCAATTTTCTATCTCATATTTTTCTAGAAAAACTCCTTCTGAAAAAAGGACAACGCTTAAAAGTGTTGTCCTTTTTATCTATTTAGATTCGCTTCCCTGTTTATTGATATACTCTTCCAGTTTGGCTATCTGCCTTTTCAGCTTCCTTGTCTTTTCAGAGTTGAGTCCATATGTATTGGCTATGGTTTTGGATTTCGGTAACTGATAAAGCTCCTGCAACTTATGCAGCATCTTCTCTAATTTTTTCACGTCTTCATCCGAAACGATCATCACTTCAGACAAAGAATTATCTATTTCTCGCAACTCTGCATCTCCCTTAAAACTTTCTCCTATCTTTCGAAGCTTTGTTACCTGATTGTTGTAAAGCTCTTTCACCTTTTTATTTCTATAAAGTAAAAAAGCCATCAGGATCAGAAACGGAACCAGTATTACTAAAAAGTATAACATATCATTAGATTTGTGTGCTTTGGTACTGCTAAATATAAGTAGTAAGCAGATTTGGATATTCAAATTTCCCGATCACTTTCAGATTAAAAAGTATCGTAAAGTGTTAGTCCATTCACTCAAGATCATCATTTATATTGATGTACTGTGCAAAGACTGGAAAAGTTGGAAAATAAAATTAATAGATACGGAAAATTAAAATAGAAATGGCAGCAAAAAGAATTCAACTCTCTAAAACCGGACCTGAGTTTTCACGTGTTGCAGCAGGTGTTTGGAAATGGGACAACCTTAATACGCAACAAATTGACACTTTGGTAAAGGCAGGAATTGAATCTGGTATTACCACATTTGATCATGCGGATATTTACGGAAGCTATACATGTGAAGAAGCTTTCGGAAAAGTGCTTCGTCAGGATAGCTCATTGAGAGACAAGATAGAGCTGGTTTCCAAATGTGGCATCAAACTGCTCTCTCCCAACAGACCTGATCATAAGGTTCACTCTTATGACACTAGCAAAAGCCATATTGTTAGTTCTGTTGAAAACTCGCTTAAGATGCTCGAAACGGAGTACCTTGACTTGTTACTGATCCATCGTCCTGACCCTTTGATGCATCCTGATGAAATTGCTGAAGCTTTTTATCAGTTACAGAAAAGTGGAAAGGTTCTTCATTTCGGTGTTTCCAATTTTACCCCGTCTCAGTTTGAAATGCTGAATTCAAGATTTACACTGGTAACAAACCAAGTAGAGATTTCTGCACTTCACCGTGATACAATCTTTGATGGAACTTTGGACCAATGTATTCAACACAGTATTGTACCGATGGCTTGGTCACCATTAGGAAGCGGACAGATTTTCACTGAAACGGATGATCCTACAGTAAGGAGATTACGAGATAAAGTAATTGAGATAGCTACTAACCATAATAATGCAGGCATTGACCAGATCCTGTTGGCTTGGCTGATGAAACACCCTTCTCAAATACTGCCAATTCTTGGTACAAGCAAGCCTGAACGTATAAAGGCCGCAGCTGATGCCATTGATATTGACCTTAGCAGAGATGAATGGTTTGAAATTCTGGTAGCTGCACAAGGTCATCCAATACCATAAGTCAGTTATACAAAAGAAAAGCACCATGTTTAATGTCATGGTGCTTTTCCTTTCTTTGACAAGAAATTTTATTGTTCTAAGATAAGTCCCATTACCTTGCCCTTTTCATTGTAGTAAACGACTCTATCCATATGTCCACCACTGTCATACATCTCTAACTTATTGAGTTTTCCTCGGGTATAAAACTGCTGAAGCACCATATAACCATCGTCATAGTGTATCACACGTTCTACCACTTTCCTTTTATTATAAATCGTCCAAATGCCATGGGGTTTTCCTTCTGAAAATCTTGCTACGATTGTACCATTTTCATCCTCTTCTGTAACCACCGATTTTTCAGTCAGGGCTGTCAGCAATTGGATTTCGGCATCAAAATTCCGTTTGATTGTCATAGCAGCATCTTTCCCTGTATGGCAAATGATACAACGGCTATGATCCAATAACTGATTCCCCTTTGCATAGACCAGCCACTGATCTCCTTGGTGTAAAAAACGATCTACAGTAACATCTCGCAAATGCATTGGAGAAAATAACATTACCTTCTCATCAATGTTACCTTTAATCAACTTATCTATACGAAAAATCACTTGCTGACCATTGAAAGCGACAATTTCTGTAATGCTTTCGGTGCTGCTTACGACAGAACCTACAAAAATAAGGTCTGACTCATGGTAGGTTCTTAGCTTTTGGGTATAAGATGGTTGTACTACTGAAATCAGCAGTAAAGTTATGAGTATTCTCATTACAGGGTTAATTGGTTTTTAGCTAGTTAGTGTAAGTTCTATAATTGGATGTATCCATAACATCCTAATGGGTTATTAAATCTCGAATACTGAAATACATCAGTAGATTCGCCTATATCATTGTGTACTATATTATGAAGTTAAGTAATAAAAAGCGGATAAACAGACAGTTCTCCAGATATTCTACATTTTAATACTGGATAAAGTGAAATTTAACGCTTTGAGAGGCTAAATGGTAAGTATAGTCCCATCTTAAAAACAAGAATGAACAGTTAACAAACAAAAAATCCCTGCATATTATTTGGCAACAATATGCAGGGAAGTATGATTATAACGCAAATGCTTCTGCCAGCAGCTCATAGGAACGAAGCCTATCCTTGAAATCATGTGTAATAGTCACAACCATCACTTCATCTGATCCATATTGCTCTGCCAAATTTTCCAGTTGCTTTTTGACAGACGCTGGTGTTCCGAATACCATCCGGTTACGGTTATGCATTATCCTTGCCTCTTCCATCGGTGACAACTGAATTTTCCGTATCTCCTCATATGGCAAAACAGGCACTCTCCTACCCGTCTCCACATAAAGCATTAGAATATCCATGGTACGTTGAAGTTCAAGCGCCTTCTCTTCCGTATCTGCACAATTCACAAAGACACAAACCAAACCTTGCGGTTGATCAGTTTTCCGCTCAGGGATAAACTCTTCACGGTACTTTTGCATGGCTTCCGGCCCGCCCAACGGATTGATGAAATGTGCCAAAGCAAAACCTACGCCTTGTCCTGCTGCATGCTGCGCACCAAACCCACTAGAACTCAATACCCAAATTGGTGGCGCTACTTCCGGTACAGGTGAAGCATAAAGTTTTGAGCCACCTGCATTGACCGGACCACTTGTAAAGGCTTTCAGTTCTGCAATCTGCTCCGGGAAACGGTCTGTATCATAATTTCCCTTATGCGAATTCAGGGCATAAATAGCTGGCGCATCTGTACCTGGTGCTCTTCCCACCCCCAAATCAATTCTGTCTGGGTATAAGGTAGCAAGCAGGTTAAAGTTTTCTGCAACCTTGTAGGCACTGTAATGTGGTAGCATCACACCTCCGGAACCTAACCTGATCTTTTCAGTATTGGCAGCCAGATGGGCTATCAATACTTCAGGAGTTGATCCTGCCAGTGTCTTGGTATTGTGATGTTCTGACACCCAAAAACGGTGATATCCCCACTTCTCAGCATGCTTCGCCAAACTTGTAGTATTCGCCAATGCCTGTGCTGGTGTATCACTTCCGGCAATAGGAGACTGATCAAGTATACTCAGCTTTATTCGTTGTGACATATTGCTTGTTCGCTTATTCAGCTGGTTTAGTCTGTAAAATTCAATATTGAATTCTTATAACTAAAGAGCTGACAAAAAAGTTGGCGACTGCCTAAATACTTCGATCACTGAAAATATCAAGCGTCCTCTTTATGCCCCTTTTCCTGTATACAGCTTACCTGATTTGATGACCAATACCACCTGATCAATGTTGTTAATATTCTCAATGGGATTTCCATTCAGAATAACAAGATTGGCTTTTTTCCCTTCTTCCAAGGTTCCTTCAGACTTCTCCATTGCAATTGCCTGAGCAGCATAAACTGTTGCTGCCTTTATCGCTTCCATTGGTGCAAAGCCACATTCATTAACCAACAACTTCATTTCTTCCTGCACGAATGTAGCCTGATCAGTATCCGAACCTGCCGAGATGGTTACCCCTGCCTTATGCGCTGCTTCTGTGATTCGCTTACACATCTCATATTTCCAATGCTGTTGCTGATTGCCTGCCACAAAATGTTTGTAGACGGAAACTGTTGCATCCAAAATCACCCCATTTTGTTTCATCTCTTCATACAGGTTTTCGACACCTAGCTTCTTGTATTCTTTATCCCAAAATGCGGTGTTGTCTTTTGATAAGTCTTGCTCCAACCAAGATTTGGGCAAATCCTTCTTTTCCGGATACTTTTCGTGTACCAGCATCGGTGAGTGCGAAACGGATACTACCCCAGCCCCAATAACCGCTGAGGGCTTGGTTGGAGGTAAAGCTGCATGTGCCCACACTTTAATCCCCTGTCTTGCTGCTTCTGTGCCTATTCCATCTATTTCGCTTTCAGTTAGATTTGCATACAGCTTGATACCCTTTGCTCCTGTTCCTCTTGCCTCAGCTACAGCCAAAGTCAAATCCGTATCATCTGCAATCTCTCTCATATAAGGCATCTTGCCACTTTCCCCTCCTTGTGCTGAAGCGATTGTCCTTGGATCACTGAAGAAAACTGTGCCTGCCATCAAGGCTGAATAGTATATGTCTGGTGATACAATATCTCCTACCAAAGCATCCCTTGAAAGACTTGACAATGCTCTGGTATCACCTGCCATATCCCTGACAGAAGTCACACCTGATAGCAACATTTCATGCAGTGTTTTTTCCGCATTTGCCCTAATCTCTTCTGTCGGGTTAGTCGCCAAATGCACATGCGTATCAATCAAGCCAGGTATAACGTATTTCCCTTTCATCCTTATAGCATGTAACGTATCATTTGCCACATATTCAGATGAAGGAAGTAAGCTGGAAATCTTGCCATCAGTAATGATAATGGTATAGTTATACAAGATTTCACCTTGCTCTACATCAACTATATTGACAGATTCAATGGCATAATTTCCTAAGGAAAGCTGTGCATTGGCTACTTGGCAAAACAAGAGCAATGCATAGAGAAAAGTAAGTTTGAGAAGTTTCATTCTGTTTAGTTTTTACGATGGATAGCCCTATTTCAGGCTGAAAAAATATTGAATTGAATAGCCTACTTATTACTCATCTTCATCTGATAAAGATCAAATCCTTCTGCCCAAAAGTCTTTTACTGTTTTCTCCAATTTGAACCCTACTTTCTCATAAAACCTATACGCCAGTTGGGATGTCCTGACCATAATGGTTTCTATTTCAGGATGACTATTTATTTCCTTTATCCGGTGAAGTAACAAGGCTTTCCCTATGCCTTTCCCTTGAACGTCCGGATGTACAAAATCCCATGAGATACGGGCTAACCGTTCAGACAGGAAATAATTAATCCCCCCAGCTCCAACGACTTGGTTATTTTCTTCCGCTACAAAATAACTTTCCAGCTCATTTTCGAGGTAATGGCGTAAATCAGCTTCTTCAGATACATCAAAATACTGCGGGGTATTAAGGCGAAGCAGTGCTATTACTTGTTGTTTGTCTTTTGTTGTGTAAGGTCTGATCATGTTTTTATTCCACTATTTTTTATACCGATAATGCCCAATCACCTTAAAATCAAAAAGCATATCCTCCATTACCTGTCCAGATCCGATATTATGCACTACCAGATTCCGCATGCCATCATCAGATTTCTGATCTACCAAAATGCCAATATGGGTTATAGCTCCACCAAGGTTCCAACAGACAATATCGCCTGACTGGTAATCTGATGGATTATCAGAAATGGCTAATACCTCTCCATGACGCTCAAAAAATTTCATCAGGTTAGGTACTCTCCTGTGGTCTATATTTTTGTCAGTAGTTTTCAGTCCCCATACCTTAGGGTACAAAGCAAAGTGTTTTGCCATATCCTCATGTACCGTACCTCCTTCTGAAGGTCAACACCCAATTTTCTATATGCCCTAATCACCACATCCGTACACACTCCTTTACCTTTTGGCACATCACCATTTGGATAAGTGATGGAAAAATAGCTAGGATCATAAACTACCTGATCCTGAGTTAAGGAAACTGTCACTTCCGCCAGATTTGAATAAAATGAATCCTGACTGAAACTTACTTGAAGAAAGGTCAAGTTTAAAATTACAAATAGGAGTGCTTTTAGTCTCATGGTAATCAAATGGTCATATTGTTTCCTTCTTAATCTTCTGTCTCGAGTATGGCTTGAATAAACTCACTATACTTTTCCTTCATTGGAAGATCATAATCAATACATATCTTTTTCTTTTCGCCCTGTACCACTTCTCCGGTTTTCGGATTTACACCGTCAGATGGATAGCTTTTCCAATATAATCCGACCCCTCTTTTTTGCCAATTTGGAAGATCATTGAAGTTGATACCGTTACTGAAAAGCAATTCATTTTTATCCGCAACTGACATTCCCTCCAGGTTTCGGGTTGCATTTTTCACCGATGCACCATTTTTTCTGAGGTTCCAATAGCAATGTGAATTCAGCGCATTCCTGAATGCATCTTCGTTTCTCCATCTGAAGTAATCAATCACATCTTCCTTTGTTGGCAACTGAGAAATCCTACAGTCAAAAGCTGCCACATCATTCAGTTGCATTGAAAATTTAGCACTGGCTTCTCCTGCCAACACCGAATTGTATTTTCTTAGCTTTCTTGAGAATACCGTTTCATTTTGGGCAAACAACAAGGAGATCTCATCACTCTCCGTATACCCATAGATCACTTTGAACCCGCATTGCATCAGGTGCTCTACTGTCTGTACCATATAATCCCTGAAACGTTCATCGAATGGTGCTTCAAACTGATGAACCTCTTTTGTCAGTCTTGTAAAATTTCGTCCGTCAATCCTTGCGACCATATATATTTTAGGCAGAACACAATAGTCGTGTGAGGTTTCAAATACCCTCATTTTCTTATCCAAATCGTCAAATTTCATCTTTCCATTTTTTGATTTCAAACATTCCATCCACGATCTCGACCTGATACAGCTCATCAAAACCTTCCTGAAAAGAAGGCAATTCCAGCTTTTTATAAGTAGATAAAATGCCTACTTCCGCAATTTTCTCCTTGCCTACTCGACCTTGATTTCTGAACAGGGAATCCTGTACAATGGACTTAAAAAAATAACCAATCACCTTATACTTTCTCTCCTTCAGTTTGGTGATATACCTTTGTCTCTCTTCTACAGTTGGGTTTGTATTGTCTACAACAAACCTTTGATGAAGCTCTATACACTTTTCTATAAATTGATTTTCCTTGTTTCTTGTATTGAGCAAATCCATACTGATCCTGACATGTGAATTAAAAAACCTTTCCTTATAGAATGTTGATTTCCCACTTGCCTGTATTCCAATAAAAATTATCCCCTCCATTAGTAATTGATCTTATTTTCCTTTCATCTCAAAAAATAACATACCTTTTTAGGAAAGGCTATTTATGTCAAAATATAATGCATAAAAAAAGCAATTGCTTTGGCATAAACTCCAATGCAATTGCTTTGATATATAACTACTCTTAGCTAAACTCTTATTTCTTTTGTGCTTTCTTTTCTAAATCAAAAAGGTCATTTAGCACATCTACTAACGCATCAGCATCATCCCTTTTACAAGCAGCTTTTAGTTGCAGTACAGGAATCTTGATAATCTTATTCATAATGCTAAGCGTAATCTTCTCCACCTTCTCTCTTTCTTCATCTGAAAGGTCTTTGATGCTTTTCGCAATTTCCTCTTGCCTAATCGCCTCCAAAGATTGCTTCAGCTTCTGAATTGTTGGAGAGAATACCATATTCTGTGCCCAAGAGCCAAACTCTTCAATTGACTCTCCAATAATACGCTCAACATCAGGCATTGCCTGTTTTCTTCTTTCCAAAGCTTTAGTTGCGCGAGTATTGATATCATCAATATCATATACCAACACACCTGGAATCGATTCTACGTCTGTGGCTACACTTCTTGGAACAGATAAATCCATAAAGCATTTGAATGCCAACACATCCAGATCCTTTACGTTTGCCTTGTCAAAGAAATCTGCTTTTGCTACAGATGAGATGATAACATCAGCTTCTTTTGCTGCCTTCCATATATTCTCAAATGGAATGGCTTCAAACTCACATTCATTTGCCAATTCTTCCGCCTTGGAGAAAGTACGGTTGGTAATCTGAACATTCGTGATGTCTGTATTTTGTAGGTTACGTACAACGTCTGCACCAATTTCGCCTACGCCTACTACTAATACTTTAGGATCTAGGAGATCGTTTGTTAACTCTTCCACCATCTCAACAGCTGCATACGATACAGATGCAGCGCCATCACGAAATGGTGTTTCCTGTGTCACTCTCTTATTAGTAAAGAACACCGTGTGCATCAGACGGTGCAAAAACGGTCCTGCCATTTCTGTATCCGCTGTCCACTGGTAAGAACGTTTGATCTGATTGGAGATCTGCAAATCACCAACAACCTGAGACTCTAGTCCCATTGATACCCTAAAAAGGTGCTGAAGCGCCTCGTGCTTGTTCGGTATATTCAGAAAGTACTGTGCATACTCCGAAGGGTCTAAGCCTTTCAAAGCACAAAGTAACTTGATCAGTTCTTCTGACTTATCATTTTCTGATGAATAATATACCTCTGTGCGGTTACAAGTAGACACTACTAGTGCTTCCTGAACTCCAAGGACTTCTTTGACTTTCTCCAACAAGGTACCGTATTCTCCTTCTCCTACAGAAAGAGACCCTCTTACTTCAAGTGGTGCTGACTTGTAAGAAAGCGATATGGCTTTAAAGTTGTTTTGCATCATCTCCTAGATTTAAGGCTTGCAGCAATCAGAAACTAACTCTGATGCAGGTTTTGAATGATAAATGAAATATCCTTCGTCTGCAAAACCAATGATTTTGGTCAACGGTTTTTCGTGCAAGAACATAAAACTCCAAACTCGCACAAATATAGCCAATTACAAGGAGGAATTCACTGCCCCAACTGCACGATGGGATAAAATTTAGATTGATTATAAATTATTAAGGGAGATTAGAATAAAAAATTAGCAGAATCCCATTGGATTCCTGAATTTTAAACTCCCAAACGATTAATCGACTACATGAAAAGACGTAACTACCATAACATGTCCATCAAAAGACTTGTACCCTTTATACTACTCACGGTATCCGTCATTGGTTACGCTGGTCAAGCGAGCGCACAAATTTCTGCTGTGCTAAAGACCGTAACGAATCAGGAAGAAGGAAAGCAAAGAGTAAGAAAACCGATCAAGCAAGAAAGTTTTCCAGATGACCACGAGTTTTACAAATTCAAGGAAATCGACGGTATTGAGTTCAGCTTAAGCTCTCCTTACCATACCTTGAAAACTCATTTTGACAACCTATCTCCTGAAAACTTTCACCCAGAGATTGCGGCACAAACAATAGTAGCTCCTAATTTGACCAAAAAGAAAAGACAGGAGATTGCTCAAAAGCTATTTCAAATATACTTAGCCAAAGGGAAGTACTTTTCTCCGGAGTCAATATCCAGAGACAAAAACTACGCTCCTGATGGTAGCAGCTCTCATAAGTATACTGTTTTTGAAGATATTCCTGAAATATATCTGGTCAAAAAAAATGACAAATGGGTATATGCAGACTTTACGGTCAGTCATATTGACGAACTTATAGAAGATGCTTACCCACTTCATACTTATACACTTGTTGACTTGGCTCAACAACTCAGCAACCAGTCTGGTCATCAGGTAATTCTTGGGCTGAAAGTCTGGCAGTATCTAGGAATTGCTTTAGTTACTTTGCTCGCATACCTGTCTTACCACTTCTTTTTGTTCATGTCCTTAAGGGTTATGCATGAAGTCTTCAAGAGATTTGGTTTCAAGCATATGGCTGACAGAGTGGTTCGCCCTACAGCAAAGCCTATTGGTTCCTTACTAGTATACCTTCTGCTGTTTTTCCTGCTTCCGGTGCTTCAATTACCAATGGGAATATGGAAGATTGTCACAATTACCCTAAAGGTATTGATGTATTATGCCCTGATAAAAGCCACACTCAGGCTCTCTTCTGGCGTATTGGATAAGGTTGAAACACGACTGAGTAGTGACAACAAACTATTGGAAAGACAGCTAATCCCTGTCATTAGGGTATTGACCAAATTGGTTATTTTAGTTTCAATTGTTATTCTGGCTTTGGATAGCTTTGACTATGACGTCACAGGACTACTTGCCGGTATTTCAATTGGTGGTTTGGCATTGGCATTGGCAGCCCAAGATACACTGAAGCACCTTTTTGGTTCGCTTATGATTTTCATTGACAAGCCTTTTAAAGTTGGCGACTGGGTTGTATCGAATAACGTCGATGGTACTGTTGAGGAAGTTGGTTTCCGTTCTACCCGAATAAGAACATTCCATGACTCAGTGGTCAGTGTGCCTAATGGCAAGATGTCTGACCTTGTAGTGGACAATATGGGTAGCAGAAAGTACCGTCGTTTCAACACTAAGATATCCATCACATATGATACGCCTCCTGATTTGATTGAGGTATTCGTAAAGGGATTGGAGGATATTGTCATGAAGCATCCAAATACACGAAAGGACTTTCATCAGATTCACCTCAATTCATTTGGCGCATCTTCATTGGATGTACTGTTTTATATCTTCTTTGAAGTACCTGACTGGGGAGCTGAACTTAAAGCCAGACACGAAGTCATGCTTGAGGTTATCAGATTGGCTGATGACTTGAATATCAGGTTTGCATTTCCTACTCAAACATTACATATGGAAACATTCCCTGGACAGTCCTCACTTACACCCACTTATGAGCAAAACCGTGATAATTGGGTCGAAATTGTTAACAACAGGAACTAGAAAAACTTCATCCGTACCCGAACTCAAAGCGTTTGCTGCACGTACATGAGCAGCAAACGCTTTTTTTTAGTACATATCAATATTTTAATGTAATTTTTATACTCTCTTTTCAAGACATCCTGTCAAAAGAGGAGGCGTAAATATTGAAAGTGCTGCGCTCCAAATCGTAAGAGCAAGACTGATTACTCAATATGGATGACACCCAAAAAACAACGTTGCAAGACAAGCTAGAAAAACTACAGGAGCAGCTGAACCTACTCAAAAATGAGTGGAAAACTCCAGATGCCAGACAACCTGACACTCGTGTAATGGGGTTGTTGGAAGAAGTGTTACATACACTTGATGAGAACAATATTTCCTCTGATACTTCCCTTTGGGAAACTATCAGCCAGAACCTGCTGCCCGCTTTGCAACTCAGCCAAAAAGGAGTTATACAAGAGGTTAATAGTGCTTTCTTTGAACTAACAGGCTTCAATACACAAGAAATTATTGGTGAAAATTTTTCTGATCTCATCATTACTTCTCAAGAGAATATTGCCATCACAGAACTCCCTACTTACTCTAAAGTAAGGCTGAAAAGCCATCATGGTATCCGTAATGTCAGCATTAGACTAATGAATGATGGAAACCATCTCATTTTACTATTGGAAGATATTACGGAGTATGTTGCAGCAGCTGAGAAATATAAACGTGATGACCAAGAGCTTCGTGATTTCTTTGCCCGTTCCAGTGACTTTATCCTTGTGTTTGATGAAATAGGCAACCTGCTATTTGTTAATGATACATGCTCCAATGCACTAGGGTACCCTGACAAAGAGATGGTAGAGAAAAACCTCTTTGAATTGCTAACAGACAATTCGGCTGAGGTTGACCTGCTCAAGATGAGGTTAAAGCGAGCTTGTGAAACAGGAAAACCCACTACTGTCAACCTTAGCATGGTAAGTCATGATCAAAACCAGATCAGCCTGAAAGGACAAGTAACTTGCCGCAAATCCTATAATTCGAAACAACCTAATATCTACAGGATGTTTCTAACCAACGTCACGGAACTGTTAGCTACTGAAAAGATCATCAACAAACAGGAAGCTCGTCTGGAAGCCATGTTTGAAAGTGGCAATCAGATCAAGTGGGTGATTGATCGTAACTTCAGACTTGTCAGATTCAACGAAAACTTTAGAAGAGCCTATAAGAATATATACGATGTAGATGTCTATAAAGGCATGCAAACACATGAGCTACATCTAGCTCGTAAAGACTTCTCTGGGTTTTGGGATATCCAGTACGCAAAAGCATTGGATGGTAACTCAAGACACTTTCAGTTACCCATCAAAACTCGTAATCATGAATCCCGTTGGCTAGATGTAGTATTTAGTCCTGTACGCTATGGCGACAGTGTCAAAGAAGTTTATGCCATCGCCCAAGATATTACCGAAGAGAAGCAAACTGAACTGGAACTGAAAGCAAGTGAAACCAAATTCAGCTCTGTCTTCAGTAGCTTGAGAGATGTGGTTTACTTCCAATCTGACCTGCAAGGCAATATCCTGATGGTAACGCCTTCTATCTATGAAATGACTGGATGGACTGCTGAAGAAGCTTCCACAATGTCTTTAGCCGATTTTTATGTCAGTGAAACAGCCATTAAGGAAGAAATAGCACCCAAACTACTTGTTGATAAAGAGATTAGAAATTATTCGCATAGGGTTATACACCGGAAAACAGGCGAAGAAAGGTATGTCTCTATTACTTTTTGGCTCTCCCGTAACCATGAAGGGAAACATGTTGTACAAGGTGTAGCCAAAGATATTACCGACCTCAGAAACATCAACATCAAGCTAGAAGAAGAGAAAGAGAAAGCTAAAGAAGCCTCTGAAGTAAAAAGGCAATTCTTATCCAAAATGAGCCATGAGATGCGCACTCCTCTCAATGGTATTATTGGTATCCTGCAACTAATGCAAGACACTCATTTGGATGATGAACAGCGCAAATACATCCGTACTATCATCAATTCTACCAATACGCTTCAAAGTATTATTGATGACATCTTGGATTGGTCAAAGATCGAAGCAGGACGAATGAAAATCGAGCCTGTACCTATTGATCCTAGGCTGACAATGGAAAAAGTGTATGATATCAACCTGCAATCGGCAAGGGAAAAAAACCTCCATTTCATCTGTGAAATTGATCCTACAACTCCTGAAGTAATTTTGGCAGACGAAATCCGTATTATACAGATTCTGAATAACCTTGTCAGTAATGCCATCAAATATACGAAGGAAGGCTCTGTTACAGTCAGGATGAAAGGCTCTCGTAAGTTCAAAAAACATATTCTTATGTTTGAAATTGAGGATACAGGTGTCGGAATCAGTGACAGGGACCGTACTTTAATGTTTGACAGCTACCTTCGATTAGACAATCCTTATTCCAAAATGCTAAAAGGAACAGGGCTTGGGCTTGCGATTGCTCGAGAGCTTTGCCACATGATGGAAGGAGAGATTTATGTCGAATCTGAACTTGGAAAAGGAAGTGTTTTCTGGTTTACAGTAGAGGCTGAAGATGCACAGGGTGCCGCTCCTACTAATCAGCCTGCAATAGAAGAAAATGCATTCAAGGAACGGTTCAAAAAGCCCCCTTCTATCCTTTTTGTAGATGACAATGCGACCAACAGAAAAGTTGGAAGGGCATTTCTTGAGAAAGCTGGCTGTTTGATTGAAGAGAGTGTGGATGGCGACGATGCCGTCAAGAAAGCTACTTCCAAAATGTATGACCTAATCATTATGGACATACAAATGCCTGTAAAGGATGGTGTAACGGCTACCAAAGAGCTAAGAGAGAAATATAACAAACTAGAACTACCCATTATTGCGCTAACAGCCTTTACCATGAAAGAGCAGATGGTAGAGTTTACAGCAGCAGGTATGAACGACGTTATCACCAAGCCTGTCAAAGCTGATGACCTTATCGGAATGGTCAAGAAATATTTACAGGAAAAACCCGAAAACAAAGATGTAATTCTGACAGAAGAGATTGTCAAGTCAACCCAACAGCAGGAGGAAACGATCTCCAATCAAGAGGCAGAAACTTCTGTTGAAAGTAAGGAACTAAACCTTAAAGACGACCTTTTGGACACTTCTAATGAAGTTGCATTGAGAGTAAGTACTGTAGCTGAACTGGCAAAATATGGAGGTACGGAAATCGTAAGAGATACTTTTGAAGGCTTTTTGGAAGAAACAGATGAGCTGATTGAAGAAATAAATACCGCTATGGCTACTAACGACCCTGAAGGAGTGCGAGCAAGTATGCATACTATTAAAGGGACTGCCGGTACACTTGGTGTTGAAAAACTAGCTCAAGCAGCTAAAAGTGGAGAGGGCAAACTAAAGGCAGGAGATGTATCTGACCTGAAAGAGGATGTTGACAAAGTTTTACTGTACTATAATGAATTCAAGGAGTTATACCAGAAATGGAT
>NZ_JBAJNO010000009.1:2330000-2387500 GCF_036880985.1 Limibacter armeniacum | reverse complement strand
AGCTACCGATTGGACTAGGGGGCTTCACCGCCTACCGAATCCAGACGAACTCCGAATGCCGCAAGATTAAGCCCTGCAGTGAGGGCTGGGGTGCTAAGGTCCCAGTCCGAGAGGGAAAGAACCCAGACCGCCGGCTAAGGTCCCCAAATCTGTGTTAAGTTGAACAAAGGAAGTGCAGTCGCGGAGACAGCCAGGATGTTGGCTTGGAAGCAGCCATTCATTTAAAGAGTGCGTAACAGCTCACTGGTCGAGTGACAGCGCATCGATAATAATCGGGCATTAAACACAGTACCGAAGCCGCGGACTAGTAATAGTGGTAGGGGAGCATTCTACGGGCATCGAAGCCGCATGGTGATGTGTGGTGGAGCGCGTAGAAAAGCAAATGTAGGCATAAGTAACGATAAAGAGGGTGGGAACCCCTCTCGCCGAAAGACCAAGGTTTCCCGGGCAACGCTAATCGGCCCGGGGTCAGTCGGGACCTAAGGCTAAGCCGAAGGGCGATGCCGATGGCAAGCGGGCAAATATTCCCGCACCCGCATGGCAACGAAAGTGACGGAGTGTGTGACTCCTCGCGCAGTGACGGAATACTGCGTTGAAGGACTCGTCCGACAGTACTGCAAACCCTCGGGGGCGCAGATAGCAGGGGGAGCACGCTTCCAAGAAAAGCAAGCCATGCGGCCCGTACCGCAAACCGACACAGGTGGTTGGGTTGAGCATACTAAGGCGCTCGAGTGATTCATGGCTAAGGAACTAGGCAAAATGGTCCTGTAACTTCGGGAGAAAGGACGCCTCCTCCTTCGGGAGAGGCCGCAGTGAAAAGGCCCAGGCGACTGTTTAACAAAAACACATGGCTTTGCGAAGTTGAAAGACGATGTATAAGGCCTGACACCTGCCCGGTGCCGGAAGGTTAAGGGGGGACGTTAGCGTAAGCGAAGCGTTGAACCGAAGCCCCGGTAAACGGCGGCCGTAACTATAACGGTCCTAAGGTAGCGAAATTCCTTGTCGGGTAAGTTCCGACCTGCACGAATGGTGTAACGATCTGGGCACTGTCTCGGCCATGAGCTCGGTGAAATTGTAGTCGCGGTGAAGATGCCGCGTACCCGCAACGGGACGAAAAGACCCCATGAACCTTTACTGCAGCTTAGCATTGGCTCTGGGTAAGTGATGTGTAGGATAGGCGGGAGACTGTGAACCGGGTTCGCCAGGATCCGGGGAGTCGCCCTTGAAATACCGCCCTTTGCTTGCCTGGTGTCTAACCCTTAACGGGGGACATTGCTTGGCGGGTAGTTTGACTGGGGTGGTCGCCTCCAAAAGAGTAACGGAGGCTTTCAAAGGTCCCCTCCGTACGGTCGGCAACCGTGCAGAGAGCGCAATGGCACAAGGGGGCTTGACTGTGAGGCTGACAAGCCGAGCAGGTAGGAAACTAGGACATAGTGATCCGGTGGTTCCGCATGGAAGGGCCATCGCTCAAAGGATAAAAGGTACTCTGGGGATAACAGGCTGATCTCCCCCAAGAGCTCACATCGACGGGGAGGTTTGGCACCTCGATGTCGGCTCGTCACGTCCTGGGGCTGGAGAAGGTCCCAAGGGTTGGGCTGTTCGCCCATTAAAGTGGCACGCGAGCTGGGTTCAGAACGTCGTGAGACAGTTCGGTCTCTATCTGTTGTGGGCGTAGGAAGCCTGAGGAGTTCTGACTTTAGTACGAGAGGACCGAGTTGGACGAACCTCTGGTGCACCGGTTGTTCCGCCAGGAGCATTGCCGGGTAGCTATGTTCGGATGGGATAAGCGCTGAAAGCATCTAAGCGCGAAACCCGCTCCGAGATGAGGCTTCCCTTAAAGGGGTGTTGTAGATGACAACGTCGATAGGCTGCAGGTGAAAGGGTTGAGAGACCCGGGCCGAGCAGTACTAATCCCCCGTGACTTTCCTTCGCTTTTCTTCTGCCCGCAAGGCGGGCAGGCCTCCAGGCAGTATGGTACTATAAAAATCAAAGAAACAGAAAGCCTTTCAAAAGCCTTCATGGCGGTGAGAGCGCGGGTGAACACCTCTTCCCATTCCGAACAGAGCAGTTAAGCCCCGCAGCGCCGATGGTACTGGGATAACACCCGGGAGAGTAGGTCACTGCCAGTCTTATACAAGCACAAAGCCTTGCACATATCAATATGTCGCAAGGCTTTTTTGTATTCTATTCAAATTGGATGACATAAAAACACACATGATAATCGCTGAGCGATTATCACAAAGGGGGATGAAATTTTCGTCCCCCTTTGTTATTCTATCCGGGTTTAATTTTACCGTATCCTTGTTATCAAGGTATGAAGAAAACCACGGTAAAACATCCGTTACTTATACAACACGGATGTGGACTAGACGTTCACAAATCGACAGTGGTGGCCACGATTATACATTTTGGCACCGACTTAAAAACTGGAGTGTCTACTTTTGTTGTGACTTAGGATAGAGGCCATCCCCTGATTAACTTTGCAGGATTATGAGCATAAAATACGAGAAAGAATTCAAGGAAATGATAGTAGGATTGGTGGAATCAGGTCAATCCGTCAAACTGGTAGCATCCGATTATCAAGTCCCTGACCGCACAGTTCGTAAATGGATACCTAAAGGTCTACCATTATATTGAAAATTGGTACAATACTAAAAGACTGCATTCTGCTATTGGGTATCTGACACCTACAATTATTAAATAGAAACAGTCAGAAGGTGGCCGCTTAAATTATGTCACAAATTTAGTTGCTATTCCACAAGCCTATGATGTACTAAAAGTAGAACAGAAGAGATAAGGCCGAGCTTTTACTGGTTCTGGAGAAGCTGTCATAAAAACTGGTCTAGGTGGTATGCACAAAGGATTGTTGCCGACAAAACGAGCACGTAGAAAAAATTATATGAAGAACATACCACATACTCTTCTTCCTTATGGTAGACCTGACTGAAATATGTCTTCCAAAAAAAGCTGGAAAATACTTAATAGGATAGCTGTGCCCCTATATATAAGGTGACTGCTTAGATACTAAGGTTTTATTTCAGAAAAAAAAAGCCTTTCCCCAAGGTGAGAAAAGACGTAAATCCTAACTGTGAAGCAGAAGAAAAAATAATAACTACCTTCTTGCAGTTAATTCAGTATTCTGAGTGCTATTTTTAGCATAAGTAGGACACGTTTTATAAGTTTTGCATGATGACATTACACCAGCAATGAATAGCATAAAAATAAGTGCTTTAAATTTCATGAGAGGAAATTTTAGATTGTTGAATGCTCTACTGTAAATATGCAAATAAAATTCCAGTTTGAATATGATTGTATTGATATTCAAGTAAACTATTGCCTAAAACCAATACGTGAATCTTTTCACTTTATTGTACCATTAGGTTACATCCTCTAATATCACTATTGTCATATCTACCTAGTACTTTAAAAGTATCATTTCCAGCCGTACCTCCTATATCTTTTGTTTCGATAAAACAGCATGAATCAATATTGGCAAGATCTATAATATTGATTCCTCCACTTTTCCTACTAGCAGAAACAGAAAAAGGATCGTTGATTTCTCTAAATAAAAGTTTGAGTGATGACGCAGGCTCAAAAATTTCTTGCCCTTTGGAATATGCTTGAGAAAGAAGCTCAGTCATCCCATATTCAGAGTGAATCTCCTTAAGGTTAAATGCATTTTTAAATATGGTGTGGATTTCACTACGAAGCATTTCTTTACGTCTGCCTTTCATGCCTCCTGTTTCCATTAGAATACAGTCAGACAGGTCAATACTATATTGTTCACTAAGATCTAACAAGGCAAATGTTACCCCTATTAATAGTATCTTTTCTCCTGCAGCCTTTAATTCTTTAATCGTCTCACAAAGCTTTTCATATTCATAAAGGTAAAAGCCAGATGGTTGTTTAGCATGCTTAATAAAGTGATCCACCATATGTACCAATGAGGATTCACCTTTCTCAAGGTAATTGGGCAGTAAAGCCAAAATATGTAGATCAGAAAGTTTGCCATAAAGCTTCTCAAAGGCATGTTGAGAAGATAATTGATAGAACTCAGGGTCAGCGACTAAATGCTTACTAGTAATACTGCCAGTAGTACCGCTACTTTGAAATTGGATACGAGGTTTTACACCTTCACAAAGTATATCATGATGTTTGAAAAACTCGATAGGTAGAAAAGGTATGTCCGTTAGCTGTTTTACATCATTGACGCTTACTTTAAGGTAGCTTAGGTATTCTTTATACAATGGATTTTTCAAAGCCTGATATTCAAAGACCTCAAGAGCAGTATCAGTAAATGAAAAATCATTATTATTAAGTATAGTATCCTTTATCCTTTGGTTGAATTGCATATCTTGTATTAAAATCTTTACTTCTTAAAAGTACCAAACCTTTTATAAGGTTATATAAATTGGAGCGTGGGCTATTGTGAAACCTAATAAAATGGTTTAATTTTTAGATGATAATCCATATTGAACGCCCAGCACAAAGATAGTTAAAGACATCAAGTGTCAGCTAGTGTTAAAATGAATTCAATAAACTCTTTGAAAAAGAGATATAACCCCAACCAATAGTGATATAATAAGACTTACTTCAGACTGGATTTTTAAGACCAATAATCATGAAAAGTACTGCTCTAAAAATAACTGTATTTATTCTTTCGGCCATATTGATTTCTTCTTGTATCGGTGAACCAGAGTTTGATGAAATTCCTGAGATTACGTTCAAGGAAATCCGAACTGTACCTACTCAAGGTTTGGACTCCGTAATTATCAAAGTCGAATTCCAAGATGGAAATGGTGATTTGGGGTTGGATGATGAAGAAACTGATGGAGATTATGCACAAATGATTGTGACGGAAGATGGAGATACTATTCCTAACCAATTTTTCTTCAACTATTTTATTGACGTTTTGCGAAAAGAGGAAGATGGTGAGTTTCGCCCATTAACTTTTCAGGACAATCAGGAGTTTAATGGTCGTTATCCCAAACTGAATACATCTGAAAGGGAGAGACCATTGCAAGGAGATATAGACTATTCATTTGCTCTATTTGTGGGAACATTGGGTTCTCCAATAAATGAAGGAGACTCATTAAAGTTTAGAGTTCAGATAGCAGATCGTAGCCGAAATTTGAGTAATGAAATACTTACTGATGGAGTAGAGATGAAAGGGAGGGTTGTGGAAGAGAGCGAAGAAGAAGAGACAGGACAGTAAACTAAATAAAATAGAAAAAGGCCAGCTTAATTAGCTGGCCTTTTTTTATCCTTCAAAGTTGAAGATAAGTGCTAGCTTGTACGGGACAAGCTTTTCAATATTTTTTGCATATATATTATCTGATGGGTCATAAACGCTTAGCACATTGTGTGAAAAACGAAGTTCAGGAGCAAAGTTAAACATTTGCATATATAGGTCCATTCCAAGCCCTACAGCAACTTCAACATTGATATCCTGCAAATGAAATTGTTTGTCAGGGTCTGTTTCAGCAGGCTTGTTACCTACTTGTATTCCTCCAATCAATCCTCCAACAAGATATACCCTGTGGTTTCGTCGTCTTTGTGATTTATACTTTAACAGAAAAGGCAGTTCCACAACTGTTGTTTCAGTTGATAGAGTGGCCATAGGTGGTAACTCTTGTCCAGGGTTCGGGTTAGTTGTGGGCTCAAAAAGAATTGCCCGCTCATAAAATGATACATTAGGAGTAAACCTGAAATCGAGATACTCATTGGGTAAGGCTACATTCAGAATGAAGCCAATGGAAAAACCACCTTTGGGAACAACCTGAACATTTACGAAAGTCTGATCAGGGTCGTTTAGAAAAAAATCTGAATAGGTAAGCTTCATACTTGACCTAAACAGCCCTAATTGAAAACCGTAATGCAGCTTTCGCTTATCAAATTTAATGAGATTATAAGTTTTGGATTTTTGGGCATGGGCAGAAGTAGTCATCATCCCCATAAGGATGATGACTGCAATGCCAATTATTTTTTTGCCGTGTAAATGGAACTGATGCCAAATGTTTGTGGATCGCATTTTACAGATTGATAACCTAAGTTTCTTAATACCTGATTAAACTTCTCTCCGTAAGGGAATTCCTGTACTGATTCAGGCAAATAGGTGTAGGCTGAATTGTCCGAAGAGATCATCTTACCAATAAGTGGCAGGATGTTTTTAAAGTAGAAATTGTAAACCTGTTTGAAAGGAAACATTTCGGGCTTAGAAAACTCCAATACAACAAGCGTGCCTCCTGGTTTCAGGACACGTTGGATTTCACGAAGCCCGGCTTCAAGGTTTTCAAAGTTTCTAGCGCCAAAAGCAACCGTCACTGCATCAAAAGTGTTGTCTTCAAACTGCAAGTTTTCAGAGTCTCCTAGATGAAGCGTGATCTTATCTTGCAGGTTACGCTCCTGAAGCTTTTTCCTTCCATATGAAAGCATTCCTTCAGAGATATCGACACCAATTACTTTTTCAGGCTTTAGGCTTAATGCTTCAATAGCAAGATCACCTGTGCCTGTAGCAACGTCTAAAATAACTTTTGGCTGTTCATTTTTCAGCTTTTTAATAGCTGCTTTTCTCCAAAGTATATCAATACCAACACTTAACATGCGGTTAAGGAGGTCATACTTCGATGAGATGTTGTTGAACATCTGAGCTACTTGCTCCTTTTTGCCGTCTTTATTCTCTTTATAAGGTAATACTGTCATGATCTTCTGATTATGAAATACAAGGAATCATAAATTTGCTTCTCAAGTACTTCAACCCCATGTATTTAATATAGTTCGGCAAAATTAAGCAAATACTTCGGGAACGCTAGTCATAAAGATATTATTCTTCCTGTAAAAGCGTGTTTAGACTCCTTTATTAGGGAAAAATAAAATACAAATAGTACTATTGCTTTAGTCAAATTAACAATACTAAGTAATTTACAAACAGTTTGGTCTTTAAATATTTATATTCATTTTTTTACCTAAATTGTGAATAACTTTAAATTAACTCAAAAACCATATTAAGATCGACTTCAATAAATACTAAAACCATGTGGGCAAAGACACTAAAAACTGCTTTCCCAAGTATCATTATACTGCTATCGTTATTGTGCTATTCAACTAACACATTTGCTCAAGAAAAGAGTGAAGACCCAAAAAAACTAGCGAAAAAGGCAAAGAAGTATGTGAACTGGGCTAAAGAATTTATTAGGGTAGAAGAATACCATTTTGCAGCTGATTTGCTGCGTGAAGGGTTGGCTTTGGTCCCTGATAATGAAGAACTCCATTATCATATGGGCATTGTATATCTCCACTCAGTTAGGGAGAATAAGAAGAATGCACTTCCACATTTACAAAAGGCAAGAAAGAGTAAAGAGCCATTTGAGAAAATAGATTACTATATGGGACGCTCCTTCCATTTTAGTCATTTACTGGATTCTGCTTTGCATTATTACGAGACTTACCTTAAGCAAATTCCGGAAGACAACTTGGATGAGCGGGTGAAAGTAACGCGTATGATGCATCAATGTAGAGTAGGGCAATTGTTGATGCGAGATTCCCTAGACGTTGAAATTTTTAATTTAGGTAACAGTATAAACACTGACCGACCTGAAATAGCACCTGTCATCTCAGCAGATGAGCAACTGTTGATTTTTACCTCAAGAAGAGATGATAGTATGGGAGAGGAAATGGACCCTCTTTATGACCTACCTCATGAGGATATTTATGTAGCTGAAAAAGGAGAGGATGGACAGTGGCTTCCGCCTCATAATATTGGCTCCCATATCAATACTGCTGAGCATGATGCGGCAATTGGTGTTTCACCGGATGCCCGTATGCTTTTCATCTACAAAAGTGATGAAAATGATCATAGTGAACTAGCTGGGGATATATATGTCAGTTACTTTGAAAATGGTAAGTGGGGTGTACCTAAAAGACTTCCAGAGCCTATTAATACGCATCATTGGGAGACGCATGCTACCATTACTGCAGATGGGAAAAGCATGTACTTTACCAGTAACCGACCAACTGCTGATGCACAAGGAGGAAAAGATATTTATGTGATTCGTAAGTTGCCAGATGGTTCTTGGGCTGCACCTCAAAATCTAGGAGCCCATATCAATACAAGTTTTGATGAAGAAAGTCCGTTTATTCACCCAGATGGAAATGTACTTTATTTCAGCTCTGAAGGGCATGAAAGTATGGGGGGCTATGATATTTTCTATACTGAGTGGGATGAGGAGAAACAGCGTTGGTCAGCAGTGAAAAATATAGGTTACCCGATTAACACAGCATTTGATGATATATTTTTCTCTGTATCAGCGGATGGTAGCCGTGGTTATTTTTCTTCTATCCGAGACAACAGTTATGGTGGACATGATATTTACATGGTTAACATTCCACAAAGCAAGTCTACGGAGCTGATCGTAATGAGAGGTAAAGTAACAGACTACATTACTGGAAAACCTGTTGAGGCTTCCATCGAAGTGTTTGAGAAAGTAACGAATAAGGAGGTTATCAGAATCAATTCAAATGCAAATAATGGTTATTACTCATTGTTCCTTAAACCAGGTTTTGATTATGGTGTCCGAATTATTAAAGATGGCTACCTTTTCAAATCTTATTACCTGAAAGGACAGGACTACAAGCATTACTTAGAGGTAGAAGAGAATTTTGCATTGAAACCATTGGGTGAGTTCGAGCACGAAGTATTGCAGAATGTCTTCTTTACAGAGTATAATGACCTTATGGTTTCCTCTGAGCCTGAGTTGAATGCAATGGCATCTTTTATTAAGTCGTTAGATGATTACATCGTTGAAATTGCTATACACGCTGCTCCAGAATCAGCTACTGATAGCCTCGTGATGAAGTTTGAAACCCAAGCAAGAGCAGATGCTTTAATAAAGGAACTGGAAAGGTTTGAGTCATTTGGTGAAGAAGACCTTATTGGTAAAGGTTATGGATTGGGTGGAGATTTCCCATTGGCAGATAACAATACAAGGTTAGGACGAGCAAGGAATACACGTGTGGAGTATATCCTTCGTAAAAAGTTACCGAACCTGACCGATTTGGATTATAACACTGTCTTATTGCGAGACAGAAATGAAGATGAGCTATTGGGAGAGATTCCTGTTCCAATTCCAGGTCAGGAAATCAAAATCCCTTATGCGATTACTTTTGAAACAGCGAGTAACTCATTGGGTGTGGAGTCTCAAAAAGCCATAGACCTAATTGTCCGTATGATGGACCGATACCCTGAAATTATGGTTGAAGTAGGAGGACATACGGATAGTGTCGGTAGTGCGGATTATAACTTGATTTTGGGTAGAAGACGCGCAAGGATGATTGCTCAGCAAATTGAGTTTAAAGGAATTGAAAATGCTAGAATCAAGGTGGCTTCATATGGAGAATCCAAACCTATTGAATCCAATGCTACTCCGGAAGGGAGGAAGAAAAATAGAAGGATTACCTTTAAGGCACTGGAGACTCCTTTCAGTGAGGCAAAGGCTCAAGAACAATAATAGATCTTATTCTATTTAAAAAAGAAAAGGCTACCTGCTTATGGTAGCCTTTTCTTTTATTGAGGATTAGAAAACTCTTTGTTTTTCTTAAGAAACTTCTTGGCCTTTTTATAAAGGTCACTCTTTTTCTCTGCCTGATTATATAGCTTTTCATAATAGGAATAAGCCATAGCAGTATCATTCTGCTTTATTTCAATATTAGCAGAAAGGTTCAAGGCATTCAGGTAATGGTAAGACTTCTCAGGTAATTTTTCACCAAAAGCAATTGTTTGCTTGAGGTACATTTCAGCCTTTTCATAATTACCCTGTTGGTAATAATAGTCTCCCAAGTAATAGGAAGCAGCCTCTCCGATATTGTCACTATATCCGAACTGTTTTTGATTCACCTTGCTGAGTAAATGCTCTGCAGACGGAACCATTGTATCATACTTTTTAAGTTTGTACAGGCTCTGTACATATATGTGATGGAAATAGGGGTTTTTCGGGTAAGAACGGTGCAAAGACTTTGAAACCTGATACAATTTATTTTTATCTCCATCAGGAGCGGAGTGTATATGAAGCAGGTAGTACAAAGCCTCAATACGGGTATAAAATGCTTCAGAGCCAGCTTTTTCAAGTTGCTGCAACCCCAGTTCTTTGTCTCCTTTTTCAAAGAACCACAATATTGGACGCATTACTTTATAGTTTTCCTTTACCCATTCGATATAATAGTTGTAGAGTCCGTCACCAAAGTCCATTTCAGCTCCAAGTTCCTCTCCATTTTTACGGGCTTTCTCAAAGTAGTTCAGGGCTTTTTTAGCTTTAAAACCTGCTTCAGTCCAGTCGTGGCGCTCTCCCAATAACCTGCCTTGAAATGCTAATGCACCAGCGATAAACAATGAAGCCTCAGGGTCCTTCTTGTTGAGCTTATAGCGTTGTTCAGCAAAATATACAGCTGAATCCATATAAGCCATAAAAGCTTTATCGTATTTAGTCTCATCTGTATTGGGAATGATTTTCCACCATTCACATAGACCCAGTAAAAAATAAGGGAGAGGGTGCTCCGGATATGCTTGTTTCAGCCATTGAAATTGGTTTTGAGCCACCTTGAATTCATAGTTATAAAGGGCATCGATACCGAAGGTGATTTCCAATTGTACCGTTACGTTAGTCAGTAGAAGGTCTATATCCTCTAGTGGAGGCAGCTTGCCCTGAGCTTTAGCCGGTTGACCATTAATGCCCAAGCTTATAAAAAGTATCAGGAATACCTGACAGAAGTAAGTGTGTATTTTTGTCATTAGCGTAGTAGCTTTTAAAATAATAGGGGGCAATATCGGAAATACATTGTCTGTTCAGCAATACACAGCTTGATATTCGGGTAAAAAATAACGGTCTGCCTCAATAGAAGCAGACCGTTATAACTGAAGAAAAGTTTTGACACTCGGTTGATATTCCGAGTCCAGAGTCTATATTATTATTTACAGAACTCGTTGAATACTGCTACTAAGTGGTTAGCAATCATATCCGCAGATCTACCTTCAATGTGGTGTCTTTCTACGAAGTGTACCAACTCACCATCTTTGAACAGTGCTACTGAAGGAGAAGATGGTGGGTAAGGCAACATATACTCACGTGCTTTAGCTGTAGCTTCGGCGTCAACTCCTGCAAAGACTGTTGCAAGTACGTTAGGTTTTACACCCGCTTGTTTCACAGCCATTCTAACACCTGGACGAGCAGTACCAGCTGCACAACCACATACTGAGTTTACTACAAGTAGTACAGTGCCTTTCTCGTTGTCAAGCAGTTCAGACACTTCTGCTGCTGAAGTCAGGTCTTTGAAACCATCCGCTACCAGCTCCTCTTTCATTGGAGCAGTCAAATGTTCTGGATACATATCAGTTAATTGATGCTATAAAAATTAAAATTCGATCTTAAATATATTGAATTACCCATTCGGGCAATACTAGTCTTTTACAGGAAACCAAGCTCAAGTTTAGCTTGTTCAGACATCATCTCTTGTGTATATGGAGGATCGAAAGTGATTTCGACCTCTACTTCGTTAATGTCTTCTAGCTGTCCAACCACCAGTTTTACCTCGCCCGGCAGCTGTTCAGCAGATGGGCAAGCAGGTGACGTAAGGGTCATTAGGATATGAACCTTGTCGTTGAGTGGCGGTATAATATTGACTTCATAAATAAGCCCTAACTCATATACATCCACTGGAATCTCGGGATCATATACAGTTTTGATGGCGTTGATGATTCTATCCTTTAGCGTAATTTCTTGGCTCATATTATTTGATGAATGCTTAAGCGTTTTGTTTGGCACTATATGCCAAGGCGTAAAGTTTCATTTGTTTAATCATGGCCGCGAATCCATTGGAGCGCTGGGAACCAATAACGCCGCTCATACCAATCTTGTCGATAAAATACAGATCCGCGTCCATGATTTCTTTAGGACTACGTCCAGACAGTATCCTTATCAACAAACTGATCAAGCCTTTTGTTATGTCGGTGTTACTATCGGCTTTGTAGGTTACTTTTCCACCTTCAAAATCGGTCGTCAGCCATACTTTCGATTGGCAGCCTTTAATCAGGTTCTCATCTATTTGATATTCGGCTTCCAATGTAGGCAGTTGCTGACCAAGTTCCATGATATAGAAAATGGTACTTTCTCTATCTCCACCTAAAATTGAGAAGTCGTCAATGATTGAATCTTGAATCTCGTTGATAGACATATTTTTATATGAAGTCTGTTTTCTTAAAATGATTGGGTCGCAATTTCAGGTCAATCCCCAGTTTATCCAAACATTTTAATGATCCTTTTAATTCCCTCTACCAGTTTGTCCACTTCCTCAAGGCTATTGTAGACTGCAAATGATGCACGTGCTGTACCTTCAAGCCCAAAGCGATTCATCAATGGTTGTGTACAGTGGTGACCAGTTCTGATAGCAATACCTCTTGCGTCCAGCATCATGCCTATATCATAAGGGTGAATACCTTCAATCACGAAAGAGATGACACTTACTTTCTTTGCAGCCGTACCAATGATACGCACCTTGTCAATGGCATTGAGTTGTTCGGTAGCGTAAGTAAGTAGCTCATTTTCGCGAGCAGAGATAAAGTCTTTACCTAGCTCGTTAACATATTCCAATGCATGGCGGAAAGCCACTGTGTCAGCGATGTTTGGAGTACCTGCTTCAAACTTGTAAGGAAGTTCGTTGTAGGTCGTTTTCTCAAATGTTACTTCCTTGATCATCTCGCCACCACCTTGGTATGGAGGCATTGCATTAAGCAAGTCTTTCTTTCCATAAAGCGCTCCGATACCTGTTGGTCCGAATACCTTATGAGCTGAGAACACAAAGAAATCACAGTCCAGATCCTGTACATCAATATGCAAGTGAGCACTTGATTGGGCGCCATCCAGTAATACTTTTGCACCAATTTTATGTGCTTCACGGATGATGTCCTTTACAGGGTTAATTGTTCCCAAAGCATTGGATGCATGTACTACTGAAACCAGTTTTGTCTTGTCAGACAGTAGGTTCAGGTATTCTTCAAAGATAATTTCTCCGTTATCATTTACAGGAATGACCTTCAGTATAGCCCCTTTTTGTTCACATAACATTTGCCATGGAACAATGTTCGAATGGTGCTCCAATGAACTGATAATAATTTCATCACCTTCATTGATAAAAGCCTTTCCAAACGTAGCTGCTACCAAGTTGATACCTTCTGTAGTACCTCTTGTAAAGATAATTTCTTCTAGGTGTTCTGCGTTCAGAAACTTTTGGATGGTTTCACGGGTTGCTTCAAACTCTCTCGTCGCTTTGTCAGCCAAAGCATGAGCTCCGCGGTGAACGTTTGAGTTATAACCTGTATAATATTGGTTCAAAGCATCAATAACAGATTGAGGCTTTTGTGTAGTGGCTGCATTATCAAAATATACTAAAGGATGTCCGTTGACCTCTTGATGGAGGATAGGGAAATCCTGTTTTATTTTCTGAACATCGATCATTACTTATGCTTATTTAGATTAAATATTTCTAAAAGGAAACAACCTTCTAGTGAAGAAGTTCAGCAGAATGATGAAAAAATACGCTTTAATAACCTGCTGAAGCGGAGAATGTGACCCGATAGCATACTTTGCTGCAAAGCTAACAGTTTTTTGTGAGAATAACGCAGCTATCTCCCTGAGTAGATGATAGCTGTATGCGACAATGCTATTTTTGCAACTTATTTGCATGTAAGGAATTGATTTATGACATTTGCAGTAGTTGAGTAATAACTTATGATAAGGGAGATGATCAACAAATTGAATAGGTACGCTGACTATATAGGTATTACAGGCTCTTCATTATGTTTGGTACATTGTATTCTGACTTCGGGAGCTACATTGATTAGTGCCTTGATGGCTCATACTCATGGAAATGAGCATCACCATGAGTTGAACTTTTGGGGGTGGATGGACTTATCAATGATTGTAGTGAGTATTGTGGCAGTATATTTTGCTGCTAAGGCGACACATCACGTTTTTATTAAAACGATGCTTTGGGGATTCCTGACGTTGTTTGTAGCCAGTACAATGGGTAAGTTTATTATGCCACATCCAGCGGCTTGGATTGAGATTATTGGCTGGGGTGGTTCATTAGGCTTGATTACGACACACTTCACCAACCTGTACATTTGCCGTAGGCATGATGGGTGTGAAGTCAGGCTTGCTCCTGTCAAGAACTAAAAGGTTTTTATTATTGAATGATATAAACAGAAAAAGGGGCTTCCAAGCCCCTTTTTCTATTGAAAGTGATTATTGAACATTGATCACTTCTGAATCTTTCAGGTTGTAGACCAACTTATAGAAATCATTCTGATTAAGTTTCAGTCTACCTTTTAGTGTCACTTTTTTGTTCAGTAGCGACCTGTCATGTTTGAGATCCAATTGCATAACGGTCTCAGGGCCTGCATTGCCACAGAAGAAACAGTTGCTAAAAGGAAATGCTGATAGAATCATGGTATTGTCATCAGTGTCTACAGGGATAATGAAACCTGTAATGGTAATCATCTCACCATCTTTCATCATCAGGTCAGAATTGAAGATAGGTTCCTGTACATCAATACCAAGCAGTTCATCATAGTAGTTTTTCCACTCTATTCTACCTAGTTCTTCCCAAGTCATTTCTCCTCCATCATAGTATTGAGCCTGTACATTCGTGTTAATCAATAGCCCTATTACCAAAGCCCCTAACCAAAGTATCTTTTTCATATCTGTTAATTTATAAAGTAGCTGTTAGATGCCAAAAATAAAGTCATTTCCAGCATCTAACATTATTTATCCGATTATTGATTACTTAATGTACTTGATATATCAGTCTTGTAAGCTTGCCATGCAGGAATAATAGCAGAGACAAAGCCAATAGCCAAAGCACCCCAAAGCAGTGCAATTTCTTCAGACTGTAGCTGCCAGGCTGCAAAACTGAACTTCCATGAATCCTCAAGGTAACTTCCTAATATACTCATGCCAAAGTGACTCATACCGATACCAATCAGGTAACCGAGTACAGCAATGATAATACCTTCCAGAATAATCAGCATAAAGAGATTTAAACGAGTAGCACCTAACACACGAAGATAGGCAATCTCGTATCTACGCTCTTTCATGGAGTTGTAAAGCGAGATAAATACGCTTAGTCCTGAAATGATAATGATGATTGCCGCCAAGGCTTTTAGTGCATCGGCTCCCACCCCAATCAGTGAGAACAAACGTGCAGTCTCGTAAGCAGGTGATGCTGCTTGCATATTGGTATTGGCATTGATCATACGAGGAAGCGTAATGGCTCCCATAGGGCTGCGGAATTTCAGCAGCATGGCCGTAATCTCACGGTCTTCTTCATGGTGCTCGTCATGTTCTGCATGTTCATCATCATGGTGTTGACCTTCCTCGTGATTGGCATGTTCTTTATCATGCTCTTCCTCTTCATGGTGATCTTCTTTTCCAAGGGTTACCTTATACTTACCTTTCTTGTCTTCATCTCCATGCTCATGTACTTTCCATACAGAAGCGACATTGGTCAGAATCAGTTGGTCAATGACAGTACCTGACGGTTCAAAAATGCCTTTCACAACAAATGGGTGGTGATCATGGTGTCCGCCTCCTTCTCCCATACCGTGAGCTCCAAAGAATTCGTCACCTACCTTCAGCTTGAACTGCTGTGCAATCTTGGCACCTATTGTTACTTCAAGATCGTGTTCCCATAGGTTACCTGCGGCTACTTTTGTTTCATAAAGCGCAGGGTATTCATGGTCTGTACCAACAATCCTGAAACCTTTATAACTGTCTCCCAAAGCAAGAGGAATTCCTTTGGAGATAAGTGGATTGCGGGCAAGCTTTTGAGCTTCTGCCAACTTGATATTCCCTGTAGGGACATCCACATGATAAATGCTGGAAAGGATCAGTTGCAAAGGGCTACCTTTTGCGCCAACCACAAGACCGATGCCTGCTTGGTTTTTTTCCAGTGTATTTTCCAGTTGGTCATTCAGAATAAGCAGCAAAGAGATGATACTGACTCCAAAAGAAAAAAGGATAAGATTCAGCGCAGTGGACCATGGTTTGGCTGTTATATTTTTCCAGCTAAGCTTAAAAAGGTTCATATCTGTTTGATGTCTTTAGTCTATTGTCTGATATCTGAAGTCTGTGGCTGTAGTTGAAGTTGCTGAGGGAATTGAGCCTTCAGGCGATTGTCATGTGTAACAATAATTAACGTCGCATTCTCCTCAGCAGAATGGTGTTCAAGCAAGTTCGCTACCTCACGGGCATTCTCATCATCAAGACTTGCTGTCGGTTCATCAGCCAATACTACCTTTGGTCGGTTGATCAATGCCATCGCAACTGAGACCCTTTGTTTTTCACCTTCACTGAGTGCAAACATACTAGCCTTTAGCTTGTGGGCTATATTCAACCTTCCTAATACTTCTTCTACACGACGTTTGTCTTGCTTAACACCTCCGAGGTACTGTGCAGCGTATAGGTTTTCCTCCACCGTCAGTGAACGGACAAAGTGTGGTTTCTGAAAGATGATCCCGATGTTTTTACCTCTGAAATGATCCAGTTTGGAAGCACTGAGGTTGGTGAGGTCTGTATCCCCGATAATAATGTTACCGTTTTGTGGTTTCAGTAGTCCTGCGGTTAGATGTAGGAAAGTGGTTTTGCCACAACCTGAGTTGCCTAAAACCAGAAAATGTTCTCCTTGTTTGACATCCAAGTCAGGAAACCGGAGCATATTTGCTACGTTGTTTTTATAACAAAAAGTAAGATTGTTTGTCTTAAGCATATATCAGATTTAGTCTGAATTTTGACACTAATATTGATAGCAATTGTTGTATGTCTTAGGGGCTTCTAAAACATTCTACTTCGTAAAATGCTATAACTTCTAATAAGGTTGTAAATTAAAGAAAAAAATTGAAGGCTTCCTTCACAACCGCAATCTGTAAAGACAACAATACCCAAAACAATAGATATGAGCGATCAACACACAAAACGTAATGCCTTACAGCATCCTTCTCTGAAGTTTTTGGATAAGGTAGCAATGATTATGGACGATGGCTTTCGAATTCCAGGAACCAAAATGCGTATTGGTCTGGATCCTATTATCAGTATGCTACCAGTGGCAGGGGATACCGCTTCATTCCTGATGTCAGCATTGGCAGTGATCGTTGCGGCTAGGCATGGTGCAAGTACAAAAGTGGTCGGACAGATGGTCGGGAATATTTTGGTGGACTATATCGCAGGTACAGTACCTGTAGTTGGAGATATGTTTGACTTTGCTTTTAAGGCTAACCGCCGAAACTATAAGCTGATGAAACAGCAATTTGACACAGAGTCCGAGGTGGAAAAGCAAAAACCGAGGTCAAAGGCACTGATCATAGCCATGATTGTGGGAATGTTTTTGGTATTTGCTTTGGTAACAGCACTGATGATTTGGGTGTTGGGTCAACTGTTCAGCTGATCAGAGGTCCAGTAAATACTCTACAAGCTCATATACATTGGTGTAGGGATTCCATTCATACTTAGGACCTTTCGTTTTTGTGTTGTACTCATGGTAGCTTTCCAGCAGGCGAGCATTGGCGATTGCCTGTTGGGTTAGTTCCTTAAACTGCTCATAGTTTTTGCCATTCTTTTGGTAGCGAAGGTTGTGCTCATCATGCAAATAGGATATCAAGTTTTTGCATTTGTTGAAAGGAGAGGTGACTTGCTCAAAATGTAGTAAAAACCATAGTTCAAAGCAGATATTGGAGTAGGCTATCTGTACATCATTTTTATAGCACATGTCAAATACTTCTTCGATATGTCGATGGAAGTCACGGTCAAAAACCAGCCAGATAGCATCATAAGGGTTACGTTTTGATAGGGCTTTTTTCTTTTTGGTGATGGCTTCCCTGATTAGTCCTAAAGGTGTGTACTGTTTAGGTTGATAAACTTCAATATCAACAGCGCTTAGCCTGCGACGGAGTTTCATGTCATGCTTTAAACCGTTAAAATAATTAGGCTCTGTCTGTGCTCCTTCACAGAGTATAAGCACGCGCTGACGCAATGTTTTGACTTTATCTGGTCGTGTTCGTCTCATGGTCATGGGTAATGCGGTTTATTGCTCTTTCCGAAAAGTGAATTCCATATCTGCCTCATTGATAAGCGGTGTGCCACCAAACTTGCCTGTGAGGTACCATTCCAATAACGGAAAGTCTTGCTTCAGGTCAGGGATATCTGAAACTACAGAAATTTCAGTAGCACCATCTTCCATCTTTTCCGACAAGTTGATCTGATCGAAACGAAATAACCCTTCTCCCAGTAGGGATGCATCATGTGTGGCAAAAATAAGTTGTGCCTTATTCGGGTTTGATTCAGTGCTGTGAAAGAGTTTGATCAAGGTTTTTGTCAAATGGGTATGCATGCTTTTGTCCAGCTCATCAATCACTAATACGTCTCCAGCATCGAGTACCCGCATGATTAATCCACCTAAAGCGATCAGCTTTCGGGTTCCTGCTGATTCTTCCCTTAGGTCAAACAGCAGGTTTTCAGTTCTATCTTCTTCTAGTTGGATTACCTTATGGACTGTTTTGATGGTGTAAAGGTCTGCGCTTTCAAAAAAGTGATCGGTTTCGTGGGGAATTTTTTGTCCGATCAGTTCGACTATTCCCGTGTCGGCGTGGCTCACCAGCATAGTCAGGTTATGGGTAAAGTTACTGTCAGGATTATTAGCCATATACTTGGCTATTCCGCTTAGCAACTGTTCATCATAGAGGGTCTTGTGAGAAATATAGGTACGTAAGTGTTTTTTGAAAAAGAGGTAAACCTCTTTTAGTTGTTCAAGGTTGTTGTTGGCAGCTTTGGAGAGAAACAGCTGGTTGGGCAGGGTGTGAATTTCTATGGACTTTTTTTCTCCCTTAAAATATTTACCAAATGAGATAGGATGTCCATGTTGACGTTCAAACAGTTTTACTTTCCGGCTTTTTGGGTAACAGTACAGTGCTTCGTATACAATTTCCTTGGCATTGAATGACAGGAAATATTCATACAGTAGCTTGTCTTTGGCAATAAACCGAATCTCAAAATCAGTAGGGAGGTGGGCTGGCTGTTGCATCCGGAATGGATTGTATTTGACAACCCCTTCTCCCAAGGTAGCATTGTGTCCTTCTTCGACCATGACTTTCAAGAGTTCCAATGCACTGAGCATATTGCTCTTTCCGGATGCGTTAGCTCCATAAATTACGGCAGTACCAAGAACGGGTAAGTTGCTGTAACAGGAGTGCTTAAGGAGTCGTTGCTCGTTGGTGGCTGCACGGACTCTAGCAGAGGGAAGCATGGAAAGAAATTGCTTCTCTCGAATAGAGCGGAAGTTGGTCACAGCAAATTCAATCAGCATGATTGTTTATTTTGGGTTTTATATGTTTACCTCTTCAGGCATTTACCATCATAACATTGGTAATGTCGGCAGAGATTCTTTTCAGCTTGCAGTATCTGCCAAAGTCTACGACTACTTGAAAAGCCTTTTCTAAAGGTATATCTAGAATTCCACAGATGATAGAGCGAATTACGCCACCATGAGCAAAGATGCCTACGGTTTTGCCTTCCTCGTAGGGTATTTCATTGAAAAAAGCATTGACACGCTCATGGAAAATATTGAAGGACTCACCTTGTGGAGGGCAAAGGTTTACGAAGTCTTGCATAAAAGGGTCAAGTTGTTCTTTGGGTATATCGTTCCAAGGAAGCATTTCCCAATCACCAAAAGACATTTCCTTTAGTCTGTCATCTGTTTTGACAATAGGAGATTCAAACTCTTGAGCCAGTTGTACGCAACGTTGAAGGGGACTGTGGTAGATATGGTCAAATCGTTCTGGTAATAATGTTTTCAGTCTGCTTACCTCTTCCCCAAAAGATGTTTTTACACCAAGGTCAGTTTGTCCATAACAGATGCCTTTGGCTACGTCGGGAGTAGTATGTCTGATCAGGTAGATTTCCATGTGTTGTACTGTATTGGTTTGAATGTGTGACTTGTCACAGTTGATAAATTACTAAAATTGCCAGATAAGCCATGATTTCAGTGACCTGTTGTACGGCACCCAAGCAGTCACCTGTGTATCCGCCAATCCACTTATTGAAGTATCGTCTTAGGTAAAGCCAGCTAAGAAGCATAGCTCCAAATATGGCAATGCTGTATAAACCAAAGAAATAGATGGCAGGGGATAGGCCAAAGATAGCGCCCATCAGTAAATGTGAAACCTTTAGCTTTTTAGCGATAGGTTTTGCTTTGCTGTCATCATTTTCTCTGACATAGCGATCTGTGTAAATAAATATGGATGCGAAAAAGCGACTTGCAGCATGAGCAGTGAAGAGCGCAACCAGTACATTCAGGTGAGCGGTTGAGGAGATTTCCAGTAGCGTAGTAAACTTTAGAGCCAAAATACTGACCAGTCCAACAGACCCATAGGTACCCAACCGGCTATCTTTCATGATGGTCAGTATTTTTTCCTTGGTCCATCCACCACCAAAACCATCACAGACATCAGCAAATCCGTCTTCATGAAATGCACCTGTTGTTAGAATGCTGATGACCATGGAAAGCAACAGACTTATACTTGCAGGCAGTATGTATTGAAAGCCCCAGAAGGAAGCAGCTGCAAATCCAGCAACCACCCATCCTATAAATGGAAAGTATTTTGTCGCTTCATTAAGGTATTGTTCTTGGTAATGGTAGCCAATCCACTTTGGAGCAGGAAGGCGAGTGTAGAACATAATAGCAGTAAAAAAAATATGGACTTCTCTTTTCATGACTTAAAAAAATGCTAGAGACAAAAACCTATAAATTAATCACGAGGCATAGGTTCTTGTCTCTAGTATATAATAGTTTAATTACTCTTTATTACTCACTCCAGCGCTTTCAAAGCTAGCCATCTCATTCAGGAAGCTGATCGCTGATTGGATAATAGGGTATGCCACTGCCGCACCAGATCCTTCACCCAATCTCATGCCCAAGTTCAGGATAGGTTCAGCTCCAATATGCTCCAACATTCTACGGTGTCCTGACTCATCAGATTGGTGGCAGAAAACAGCATAGTCTTTTAAGGCAGGGTACAGCTTGTATCCTACCAGAAATGCTGACGTTGAAATAAAGCCATCAACCAAAATTACCATTCCTAATTCGGCAGCTTTGAGCATTCCTCCACAGATCATGGCAATTTCAAGCCCACCGAAAGTTTGCAAGACTTTCCAAGGATCTTCTCCACTTAGCTTATGAAAGTCTTTCGCCTGCTCCAAAATATTAATCTTGTTAGCAAATTGAGGATCGTCAATGCCTGTTCCTCTACCCACACATCCAGCTACAGGAAGTTTACAAAGCAAAGCCATCAGCATAGAAGCCGCAGATGTGTTGCCAATTCCCATTTCTCCGAATCCAACTACATTACAGCCTTCTTGATGTGCTTTTGTAACCTGATCAGCACCTTTTTCTATAGCCTCTTGTAATTGTTCTTCACTCATGGCTGCTTCGTGAAGGAAGTTGGCAGTTCCTTTGGCTACCTTGAGATCAAGCAAAGGCGTGCCTTTAGGGAAATCGTGGTTTACGCCTGCATCCGCAATGCACATTTCAATGCCATGTTGTTTGCAAAAAACATTGATAGCAGCACCTCCTGACAGGAAGTTCATGACCATCTGGAAAGTAACTTCCTGTGGAAAAGCACTTACTCCTGAATTGGTAATTCCATGGTCAGCAGCATAAACCAGCATATGTGGTTTCTGTAGCTCCGGTGTAAGTGTTTGTTGTATCAAGGCTATTTGGGCAGCAATACGCTCCAGTTGGCCGAGGGAACCTAATGGTTTAGTCTTAAGGTTGATTTTTTGCTGAATATCTTCAAACAGCACAGTATTGACAGGTTGAATGTTGAATGTAGTCATCTTGTGGAAAGTGAGTAGAACGGAGTTTATTTCTTTTTCTTCTTGAATCCGTAAGGGCAATGTCTGCATCCGTTTTTACAGCAATAGCCTCTTTTCTTATGGTAATGTTCTGTAAAGACATACAGGCCATTTTCTATATAGTAGTCCTGTTCAGGAGTATGGTTTTCTTTTGACATAAGGGTATGAATGGTAGTTTGTTCGCCCAAAAGTGCAAAAAAAATCCCGTGTCATCCAAAGGATAGTGTCGGGATATATATTAATGAGTCCTTATGGTTTTTGTTTAACCAGATGGTATAGTTTACTCAAACTGAGTTTAACAGGAAGAACTATCTACTTTTTTGACGGTTGTGCGTGACTTATGTCATTGTGATTGGCTACGTATAAAATATAACTTTACGAAGTTATAGGGAGAGGTGTGTGTTCGCCTGTCCTGACCTAACATATTAGACAAATAGACCACTTATATAATTATTTAAATAGATGAACAAGAAAGTAATTTTGATGATCCTTGACGGATGGGGCATCGCAAAAGACAAATCCGTGTCAGCCATTGACAAAGCCAACACACCTTTTGTTGACTCTCTTTACGAAAACTACAAGCACTCTAAATTGGAGGCATCAGGATTGGCAGTAGGACTTCCTGAAGGACAAATGGGTAACTCTGAGGTAGGGCACATGAACTTGGGTGCTGGTCGTGTAGTCTACCAAATGCTGGTTCGTATCAACAATGCGGTAGAGGACGGTTCTATTGCTAAGATCAAGGAGCTGAATGAGGCATTTGATTATGCTAAGAAAAATAATAAGAAAGTACACTTGATTGGTTTGGTATCAGATGGTGGTGTACACTCTCATATCAATCATTTGAAGGGGTTACTTTCAGCTGCAGAAACAGCTGGTTTGACAGACAATGTATTTGTTCATGCCTTTACAGATGGTCGTGACTGTGACCCTAAATCAGGTAAAGGTTTTGTAGAAGAGGTACTGAAGCACATGGATGGTACTACAGGTAAGCTGGCTTCTATTGTGGGACGTTATTATGCAATGGACCGTGACAACCGTTGGGAGCGTGTAAAAGAAGCTTACGGTGCAATGGTACAAGCAGATGGCGTGAAAACAACAGACCCATTGGCTGCAATTCAGCAGTCATATGACAATAATGTAACAGATGAGTTTATCAAGCCAATAGTTTGTACAGATGATGAAGGTAAACCTTTGGCAACTATTGAGGATGGTGATGTAGTTCTGTGCTTCAACTTCCGTACTGACCGTGGCCGTGAGATCACACAAGCTCTGACTCAGAAAGATTTCAAAGAGCACAACATGCACAAATTGTCTCTTCATTACCTGACAATGACCATGTATGATGAGACATTTGAGAATGTAACGGTACTTTTCCATAAGCAAAACCTGACACAAACGTTGGGTGAGGTAGTGTCTGAAGCAGGCAAGAAGCAAATAAGAATTGCTGAAACAGAAAAGTATCCACACGTGACATTCTTCTTCTCAGGAGGACGTGAGGAGGAGTTTGAGGGTGAGAAACGTCTACTTTGTCCTTCTCCTAAAGTGGCTACATACGACCTGAAACCGGAGATGAGTGCTTACGATATCCGTGATGCCATCGTTCCGGAATTGAAAAACCATTGGCCTGATTTTGTTTGCTTGAACTTTGCCAACCCTGATATGGTAGGACATACAGGTGTATTTGAAGCGGCAGTAAAAGCATGTGAAACAGTTGACGAATGTGCTAAAGACGTGATCACAACTGCGTTGGAAAATGATTACACAACAATTGTGATTGCAGACCACGGTAACTCAGATATGATGAAAAACCCTGATGGTTCACCAAATACGGCACATACAACGAACCCTGTTCCATGTATCTTGGTAGACAAGGACTTTGATGGAACTATCAAGGATGGTAAGCTGGGTGATATTGCGCCTACTATTTTGAAACTGATGGGTATCCAACAGCCTGAAGATATGACAGGTGATACCTTGATCTAAAACAGGCATTAAAAGCTTATAAAAAGCCTTCGGTTGTGTATAATCAACTGAAGGCTTTTCTTTTTATAGGTATTAGTTTATTTGGAACGCTCTCATAATATTAAAACCGAAGTAGATTCCTCCATCGCCCCACTTGCTGGTTGTTTCAGAAACAAAAGCTTTATCGACCATGGCTACTGAGTTGGTTAGGTGTAACTGGAAAACATGCCCACCAGTTTCAATATCTACTCCAACTGAAAAAGAGTTGACAGGATCAACACCATTGATTTGTGGCAATGTCTCATCAGGAACGAGGTAAATGTATTCAGCAGTCAAGGCAACCCGATTGGATACCTTGTATCGACCTCCTGTACCAATGGCCAATACGTCATTGCTTTCATTGGCTTTGGTTACCATATTTTTGTGAACGTGAATGGGATTTAGCTGTAAGCTCAGTTTATCATTGAACTTTCTGCCAATAATAATAGAATTAGTAAAGCTTAACCTGTTCTCAAAGCCTGGCTGTCTTTCGGCAGGGGCTTCTACAGTATTCACTCCTACATTACTGTACAGCGAAAGTGTAAAAGGGATTTCTATAGCTCCAGTTGATTGCTTAAGTAGCTTGTATTTAAAATAACCTTCGTAGGTTTTTTGGTAAGTACTTCTTGAGAGACCGATCATCAAATCATCTGAAATTCCATATTCAAAGTTGAAACGGATCATGGCATTATCCAATCCCCATAGGTCTCGCCAACCGCTATTGAGCTGACCGAATCGGTGTGAGATTCGGAAATCAAGAACTCCTTTATGTGTATTTTCAATGGAGTGCAGGTTTATAACTCTGGTTGTTTTGAATGCGGCAGTGGTATAATTAATCTGCTTTTTTTCAGTTTGATCCATTAAAGCTTCCAGATCTTGGGCCTGTATTGTAAAAGTAGAAAGGCTTATGAAAGTCAGTATTAAAAGAAAAGAATGAAGTTTCATTTGATCGTATTTTGATTTGAAGTAAATGGTGGAGATAATTTAGTTGGAATAGGGCGTGTAGTTCAGGGTGACAGTTACTTCCACTTCTTCAGCGATATTCTGGAAAACAACCTGTGGTATTTTGATCTTATGGTCTTCAAGCTTGACCATAAACACTGAGGATGCTTGTAACTTACCATCGGTCATACTGATATTCCCTTCGGTGGTATATGACTTTGTGACACCATGTATTGTTAAGTCACCGGTAACTGTCACTGGATAGTTTTGCCCATCATTCAATGTTTCTTTTTGAATACCTTTGAAAGTGCCCTTAAAGGAAGCATTGGGGTACTTCTCACTTTCCATATAGTTTTCGTTGAAATGTTCCTCCATCAAAGACTTATCAAACTGGAATTGCTGGATGGGTACCTTAAATACCATTTCCCCTGATGAAATATTGATAAATGAGATAACGGATTCATTGATAGCTTCAATATCTTCCAAAGGAGCATCAGAAAAGAATCTAATTGTACCTGTTTTGGTGTGAAAAATATCTTGGGCATTGGCAATAGTACAGAGCAGAGATAGAATAAGTACGGTCAGTATTTGTTTCATATTGGTCAGTGGTTTAAATGGCTTAGTCTTCTAAATTGGCATTTACCCATGCTTCTATCTGTTTGATTTCACATTCAGAAAGTGGTGTGGCTCCTGAACCCGGAGGCATTTTTGCGTAACCACTCAATCCTTTAATAGCGCCAAGTAACCTGCCTTCTGCCCCTTTTGACTTATCATTGGCAGCTTCCAATACTTTTGCTTCAGTAGAAAGGTCAATACCATCGTTGCCAAGAGGTCCGTTATGGCAACCTACACAAGTGCTGAGTATCGGTTCGATATGTTCGGTATAAGTGATATTTTCTGTAGAGCAGTCAGGAAACAGTAATTCCTCACTATTGTTTTTACAGCTCATCACTGTAAGGAAGCTAAGCGCAATAAGTGTAAATGTTTTTTTTATCATGATTTGAATAGTTTTATTAAATGTAGAAATTATTCAAAAAACACACCATTACTTTATATTTTCATCTTGGATTTATAGAGGGAAAGTAATTATTAATAAGGAGGTTAGAAGGTTTCTAGGAAATGACTATCTTCTAATATTGAAATTTGGAGTACTTACTAAAACCTATTGCTGAGTCTTCCAAAACTGTAACCTTATTGATGAACCCATACCAAAACTCTCCAACCTATGACAAACCCCAATGTGATTATTGCTGTAGTCAATCAGAAAGGAGGAACAGGGAAAACCACTACTACTGTTAACTTAGGAGCAGCCCTTGCTCACCTCGGTAAAAAAGTCCTGATGGTTGACATGGACCCTCAAGGAAATCTAACCTTCAATTTTGGCATTCATAACAGGTATGATTATTCCTTACTGCATGTTTTGGCAGGGGAAGCTACTATTCAGGAGACGATCAAGGAACAAGAACTACTGCATATTGTACCGGCTGATATTCACTTGGCCAGTCTTGAAGTTTCTTTGGCAGCTCAAGGAAATAGCGAATTCCTGCTAAAAGGAGTCCTTTCAGAAGTAAAGCACTCGTATGACTATATCTTATTGGACTGTGCGCCCTCCCTTTCTATTCTTACTATTAATGCCCTTACTGCTGCAGACAAGGTGATTGTCCCGCTACAATTGGAGGTACTTAGCCTTCATGGGTTATCGTTGATTGTTGATACGATCTTTGATGTAAAAGAAACTTACAATGATAACCTATCCATTTTAGGGATTTTGCCTGTAATGGTGGATTATCGAAGGAGAGTAACAGGAGAGATTTATGATTACCTGAATGAGAATTTTGGCTTTAGAATTATGGAGAATAAAGTAGGGATTGATGTACGAATTGTGGAATCACCGTCTTTTGGTAAGAGTGTGATTGAGTATGCTCCAAAATCTTTAGGTAGTGAATCATACTTGAAGTTAGCCCAAGAGGTAGAACTGTTGTTGAATCATAACCAGAATTGAGTAAAGTTTCATTTGTTTACCACTTATTAAAGAAAGTGTTGACCTCTGTGAAGAACTTTAGTTAATAACGTAAAGGGAGGTTGTTGGTTAATGAATGTTAATGTACATTTCTTTTAACAGAGTGTACATCATTTAATTAGCTGATAAATAACCCAACAAATGGCCTTAGGAGATAATCTTAACAAGGAGAAGGAGCCTGCTAAAGGAAAGCCGGCTACCAAGACAGGAAACCCAGTCGAACCTAACACCACTGATGCATCAGCAACCAATGCTGAAGTATCCTCACGCTTAGCAGAAGTACAAGACCGCTTGCACCTGATTTATGAAAACCTACCCATTTCAGAAACCGATACTTATGGGACAATCACAAATGTAAACCCTCTTTTTTGTGAGCTTTCAGGTTTTAGTTCAGAAGAGTTAATAGGGCAGCCACATAGTATTGTCCGCCATTCAGACACCTTACCTTCTGTGTTTGAAGGAATGTGGAAGACTGTGAAAGAAGGAAATGTATTTTGTGGTGAGGTTAAAAATGCCAAGAAAAATGGGACTACCTATTGGGTGGAAATGACTGTTTCGCCTTTGAAAGATGAAGACGGGAATGTTACAGGGTACTTTAGTATTTTCAAGGACATTACTTTGCAAAAAGAAGGAGTACCAGCTAGAGAGCTTGCTGCTCTGGAAGCTATAGAGATGTTGGGTGTTGTCTTTGAGGTTGATGAGGAAGGCAATGTGGCAAATAGCAATACCAACTTTGCGAACTTGTTTGGAAGCTCAATAGAGGCTTTTAAGTATATACTTCAGTCAGGGTATAGAAATACTTTTGAAGGGATATGGACAAGTATATGTGCCGGAGCAACTAAGGAAGTATTGCTGATCTGTCAATCTGAAAATGAGAAGCCAGTTTGGTTGAATGCGATATTCAGACCTGAGAAAGATGAAAATGGAAACTTCCTGAAAGCTGTTGTTTTTGCTACAGATGAGACTGAAAAATATGAGGCGCAAGAAAAGGTAAAAGCAGTTGAGAGGGAGTTGGATAGTTTGAAAAATGCGATAGATAGTGTGGCGATCATGTCAGAATCTGATCTGCATGGTACCATCACGAGTGTAAATGACAGACTGTGTGAAATCTCAGGTTATACTCGAGAAGAGATGCTGGGGCAGCCACATAGTATGTTGCGTCACCCTGATACACCAAGTGAAGTATTTGAGCAGATGTGGCAGGATATCAAATTGGGTAAAGTATTTACAGCCACATATAAAAACAAGAAAAAGGATGGAGGTGTGTATTGGGTGCAAGCCTCTATTTCTCCAATATTAGGAACAGACGGAAAACCTGTTAAGTACTTAGGTGTACGTTTTGATTTGACAGAAGCTATGCGTGTAAAAGCGGAAATGGATGCATTGAAAGCATCTATTGACAGTGTGGCGATCATGTCAGAATCTGATTTATATGGTACGATTACAGACGTAAACGATTATTTGTGTAAGATTTCAGGTTATACCCGTGAAGAAATGATCGGTCAGCCACATAGTATGCTGAGACACCCTGACACGCCAAAAGAAGTATTTGCCGAAATGTGGGAGAAGATTCAGAAAGGCGAAATCTTTACAGCAAGCTACAGTAACCTCAAGAAAGATGGTTCAGCTTATTGGGTACAGGCATCAATTGCGCCAGTGCTCGATTTGGATAGTAAACCATATAAGTACATAGGGGTACGCTTTGATATTACCGATTCACTGAATGCGAAGGTAGAGAGAGAAGCGTTGGATGAAGCAATCAGTAAGTCAAATGGAGTAATCGAGTTTGATAAAAAAGGTAAAATTGTCTCGTTCAACTCTACAATTGCAGAAGCACTAGGATTTCAGGAATATGAAGTAATCGGAAAAGGAGAGGAAGAATGTTTCTGTCCTAAAGGGGAAGAAAACCTAAGACAGTACAAGGAAGTATGGGAAAAACTTAGGAGTGGAAACTTTGACAAAAATGTATACAAACGTATCACGAAAGATGGAAAAGTGGCTTGGCTCGAAGGTACATACAGTCCAGTAGCAGATTATGATGGGAATCTTGAAAAGGTAGTAGCTTATCTGCAGGATGTAACGGCTAGACGTTTGCGAAACGCAGAAAGTAGGGGTTGGGTGGAAGCTGCTCACGTATCACAAGCAGTAGTTGAGTTTGATTTGGAAGGACATATTCTGAAGTATAATGATAAGTTCTCGGTAGCAACAGGTTATGGTAAAGGAGAATTGGTAGGAGTCCATCATAAGATCCTTTGTGATGATGAGTATGCCAATTCAGCTGAATACAAGAACTTCTGGAGTGAGCTAAGGACTGGGCAGTTTAAGCAAGATGTCTTTAAACGGAAGCGAAAAGATGGACAGACGTTATGGCTAGAAGCAGTATATAGCCCGATTAAAGATGATGAAGGAAATGTAGTCAAGTTTATTAAAACAGCGACTGACGTAACAAAAAGACGTCTGCGAAATGCAGAAAACAGAGGATGGGTAGCTGCAGTGAACGCCTCTCAGGCTGTAATCGAGTTTGACTTGGATGGACACATTCTACGTTGTAATGACAACTTTGAGAAAGCATCAGGATATACGTCTGAAGAATTGAGAAATAAACACCATAGGGTGCTTTGTGATAAGGAGTATGCTAGTTCACTAGAGTATAAAGAGTTCTGGGAAAAACTGAGACAAGGAGAAACCATTCAGGGAGAGTTCCATCGCCGTAATAAACAAGGTGAGGAGATTTGGCTTCAAGCAATTTATAGCCCAGTTAGGGATGATGAAGGGACAGTTATCAAGTTTATTAAGACGGCAACAGACGTGACAACCTTCAAAGTAACCATGCTCAAATTGTCTACTTTCCTAGAAGAGTTAAGCAACGGTAACTTTGATGCTAGACTCGATGTAGAAGGACTAGAACTGAGGGCTGATATGGTAAACATGATCGAGAATAATAAGATCATGAGAGATAACCTGAAGCGTATCATTTCTGAGATTAACAATGTGGTGCAAAAAGCAGGTAAAGAAGGAGACTTATCAGTAAGACTGGATATCAAAGGTATAAAAGGTTCTTGGAAAGAGCTCTCCGTAACATTGAATGACCTGCTAGAATCCATATCTACTCCAGTAATTAATTTGAGTACCATTATTAAAGGAGTATCGGAAGGAGATTTGGTAGAGCTGTATTCAGGGGAAAGTAGTGGTGATGTACAGGAAATGGCCAATGCGCTTAATGAAGCCATTACCAACCTGAATAAGCTACTGACAACCATTGATCAAAGATCGGTTACAGTGGATAACTCGTCGAAGCAGATCATGAGTATGTATCAGCAGATGGAGACCAGTATGCAGCAGGTGGAGAATGAGATCAAAAAGATTAATGATGGTATGACTGAGCAGGTGAAGTTAACTGACCAGTCGTCTAAAATGGTAGAAGCGATCTTTGTATCATCAGAAGGTATGGGAGATAAAGCACATATCATTAACAAGTCGGCAGAAAGAGGTCTTGAGTCGTGTCAAAATGGTATGTCAATCATTAATAAGCTGATTGAGAACATGACAGATATCTCCGAATCAGCAAAGTCAACGTCTGGTTCCATTACCGTACTGAGTGAGCGATCGGAAGAAATCTCCCGTACATTGAACGTAATTACAGACATAGCTGCACAAACCAACTTGCTGGCCTTGAATGCTGCGATTGAGGCAGCTAGAGCAGGAGATGCAGGTAGAGGTTTTGCAGTAGTAGCGGAAGAGATTAGGAAGTTGGCGGAAGATTCACGTAGGTCAGCAGTAGAAATTGATAAGGTAATTAAAGATGTTCAAAAAGACGTTTCCTCTGCAACAAAAGCCATTGAGCGAATGGATTCTACCGTAACGCAAGGTAACGATGCAACCCAAGACGTATCTAAAGTGTTCCGTTCAATCATCAACTCGAGTGAGGAGACGCTTCAGTTGTCAAAAGGTGTATTGGATGCATCGGAAGAGCAGAAAAGTGCAATTGACATCGTAGTGAAAAACACAGGAAACGTCGTTGCTGTGGTGGAAAAAGCTGCGGCTGGTACCAAACAAGTATCGGACATGGTGGATTCCTTGACTTCATCTGCTGAAGAGATTAGTAAGTCCAATAATGAACTTACAGAGGTGGCAATTCAGCTGAAAGAAGGTGTAAGTAAGTTCCGCCTGAAGTAAAAAGTGAATGATAGGTCAAATGAAAGTCTGCCATGAGTGGTAGACTTTCTGCTGACCAACCTCGTTTTTACTATTTTTTCAATTTACCCTACAACCAAAATCACAGTTTTGCTTTTATGAAAACCCAGCAAAAAGATTATAAAAACACACCTGAAGAAGAACAACACAAGAAAGAGGAGAAAGTACGCAACAATCAAGTGATTGTATTCAAGCTGGCAGGGGAAGAATATGCCTTGTTTATTGACCAGATAAAGGAGGTCGTTCCAACCCCTAATATCGCAAAAGTACCTCTTACACCATCATACGTAAAGGGACTGGCTAATATCAGAGGTAATATCCTGTCTATAATTGATCTCGAAGATAAGTTTGGCATGAAGGTCAGTAAGGTTGAAAGTAAGAAAGCGAGCTACACATTGGTTGTGGAAAGTAAGGAATACAATATGGCTGTACTGGTGGAAGATGTACCAAACACGCTTTCTGTTGCTGATGATGAAATAGATTACTCAACCAGTGTGATTGCTGAAGCCACTAATAATGGAAACTATATCAAAGGCATCATCAAATTGGAAGAACGTTTGATTATTCTGATAGATGTGTTCAGTATCATAACGAAGGAAGATTTGGCTCAGAACAACGCCTCGGGTGTAATTTAATAGTACCTCCCTGATCTAATTATTATCTCATATCACAAACAGAAAAACCTATGAGTTACAAAGTATTGATTGTTGACGATTCAATGTATATGCGTACCCTTATTAAAGACACATTGACCAATGCGGGTTATGAAGTAGTAGGCCAGGCTTCTAACGGTGAGCAGGCAATAGATTTGGCACTGGATCTTGAACCTGACTTGATCACCCTAGATAACATATTACCTGATATGTTGGGACTTGATATTTTGAGAACACTTAGAGAAGAGCAGCTGGAGTCTAAGGTGATTATGATTAGTGCAGTTGGACAGCAGTCAGTAGTACAACAAGGTGTACAGTTAGGAGCGAATAGTTATATGGTAAAGCCTTTTACTCCTGAGCAGTTAACAGCAGAAGTCAAAAAGGTAATGAATAGTAACTAAGTAGATAAAAGGGAAACTTAGTCTATGTATGAGTTATATGAGGGTCTAAAATGAAACGCTTGTTCTGATGAAGTCAAAAGATGATGAACTGAGAGAAATATTTCTGGCAGAAGCGCTGGATCAGTACGAAGAGCTAAACAGACTTTTTACAGTATTGGAAAAGGACCATGCTGATAAGAGTTCTGTAGAGGCAATTTTTCGGATTACCCACACCCTAAAGGCAAATGCAGCCGCAATGGGGTTTCACAATATCGCTTCTCTTTCTCATATACTTGAAGATATTTTCAGTGAAATCAAGCAGGAAAACCTAAAGCTTACCACTAAAATTTTCAATGACCTTTTCAGGGCTAATGATAAGGTTGGGGTAATGTTGGATGGTATAAAGGAAGGGAAGGAAATTCCTTATAAGGGATTGCTGACAAAACTTAAGCTAATCCTGCAAAAGGGAAGCAAAGAAGAGAAAAAGCTGAGTCCACCAATAAAACCAGTTGATACAGATACCCCACCAACTGAAAATGAAAAAGTACCAGAACTGAAGGAACCAGCAGAAAATACAAATACTGCTCCAGTAGGAGGTGCTGACTCTGCTCCACAAGAGAAAACATCTGAACAGGAAAATAAGGAGGATAAGATACCTGATCCTAAAAGTGAATCCCCTGCTTTACCTAAAAAAACTGGAACTACCGAGAGCGAAAAAGACGCTCAAAAGGAAGTTCAACAACAACTTACATTCTCTGATTTTGTACAGGTTCCTGTAGGGAAACTGGATGCTTTGCTGAATTTAGTTGGTGAATTGGCAATTGAGAAAGATCGTATTATTGCCAATAGCAGTAGATATGAGTCTAATGAATATGCAAGGTTATATCGGATTACTTCTGACCTTCAGTATTCAGTAATGAATGTAAGGCTTGTACAAGTCAATGTACTGTTTCATAAGTTCCACAGAATTGTTAGAGATGTAGCAACTCTTGAAGGAAAGAAAGTAAACCTAGTATTGGAGGGAACGGACATTGAAATTGATAGAAATGTCTTGCATAGTATTAGTGAATCTATGATACACCTTGTCAGAAACTCGGTAAGTCATGGTATTGAAAGTGAAAAGGAAAGACTGGAAAAAGGGAAAGCTCCTGAAGGAAAAGTGACCCTAAGGGCTAGAAATGAGAAGGAATATGTAGTCATTGACATTATTGATGATGGCAAGGGAATCGATGCAGAGGTAATCAGGCAAAAAGTCATTGAAAAGGGTTTGGCAGGTGCAGATTATGTAAAGAGTTTGCCTGACTTGGAGGTGATTAAATACATTTTTGAATCAGGCTTTTCAAGTCGGGAGGAAGTGACGGCTGTATCAGGAAGAGGTGTAGGAATGGATGTCGTTAGAAAAGCAGTGGATGCAATTGGAGGAAAAATATCGATTGATACGAAAGTAGGACAAGGGTCTAAGTTTAGCTTATTGCTGCCATCTTCTATGGCGGTAAAGAATGCACTACTCTTCGTCTTGAATGGTGCTGAGTTTGCAATCCCACTTTCCTTTACGGAGGCTGTTGTTTCTGTTACTAGAGACAAGATCCATAAGGTAGGAAACGGTTTGATGACCACTCATCTTGATAAAACAATTTCAGTTCTCTTTCTCAATGACATATTTAACTGTGAATGTGAAGAGGAACTGTACGAAGCTAATTTACAACATAAGAGCATTGACAATCTAAAGCCAGAAGACAGGCTAAATATAGTGGTAGTATCAGTAGATGATAGGATGGTCGGTTTTGTCGTTGATAAGTTGTTACAACAAAAAGAGATTATAGAGAAACCTCTTGGAAAGCCTGTGGACCATATCAGGTTTGTGAGTGGTGCGACTATTTTAGGAAACGGAAATGTGTGCTTGGTACTTGATGCACCAGATATAGTAGACTTCTTGACCAAGACTAGACTTCAATTGGCTCATAACCGATAATTTTATACTTTACTGTAACCTTGGAACAAGGTGCAGCAGGATATGCTCGTTGAAGAAATACTTTTTAACTAACTGTAACCCAATGGAGCAATTGTATTGAGGATTGCCATAATTATCTAGTAAAATCAATCATGATGGATCATCAGTTTTCTTCTGAACAGAAAATATTAATCAAGGATATATCTTCAATAATGTTTGACAGTGTTGCAAACTCCCTTGGGAAAATGTTTGGAGATGAAGTATTTGTCAGAAAAGTGAATTGCTTTGAGGAAGCAGAGGTTGCATTGAAAGCTAAAGAAAATGTAGAGGATCAGCACCTGCTTATGATGACAACTGAAGTAATTGGAGATTTACAGGCAGGGACTTATCTGGTTCTAGAACCTGAATATAAGCAAAAGCTTTGTAGTCATCTGTTACCAGCAAGTGTTGTGGGGCAATTAGAAATGTGGGAAGCTGTACTGTTGGAGATGGACAATATTGCAATTGCTGCAATGGTGACCAAGCTGGCTAATATTTTGGATGTGGAAATATTTGGTCACGTGCCTGAATATGCTGAAGATACCTGTAAGAATATCGTTAGGGTTATAAATGAGCACAAGGAGGAGATAAATCCTTGCTATGCTGTGGAGGGAGAGTTTTATAGTTTTAAACTTCAGGTTCCTATGAAAGTGCTTTGCTACTTTGGGCAGGATTTTATTCCTCAAATTGAAAACTTTGATCTTGAAAAGGCATACGTAGGGAAAAAAGAAAAGAAAGAAGGAGGACTGTTTAAGCGTATTTTTGGTTGATAAAAACAGCTTTCAATAAAAAATGGCGAAGAATCTCTATTGACTCTTCGCCATTTTTTGTTGGTGTCATATTGTTTATGAGACCACAGACTTTTTCTTGAACGGGGTGACAGTCACTTTTCTTTTGACAAGTATTGAAATGAAAAGGAAAATAGCCACAAAAACAGCAATCTTGGCTATAATATCACCAGTACTGGTATAAATGGTTATTTCATTGTTTTGCATCACTGTACCATTTACTGCACCCATTTCACCATAAGCAAGAGGTTGCTGAATATCTCCACGTTGGTTGATGAAACATGAAATACCAGTATTGGCAGCCCTTGCAACTGATCGACGCGTTTCGATTGCTCGTAAAGAAGAGAACGCTAAATGTTGCTTATGTCCAGGTGAGGTATTCCACCATCCATCGTTTGTAATGACAGCCAAGAAGTTGGCCCCATCTTTTACATAACCTGTAACAAACTCTCCATAAACAGATTCATAGCATATAATTGGAGCAGTACCAACGCTGTCCGAGTTGATAAATGCCTCACGTTCCTTTTGCCTGCCTAAACCACCAAATGTACCACCAAAGTCCTGTAAGAGGCTTTTGAATACCGCAGGGTATGGAATCGTTTCAACACCGATCACCAATTGTGACTTATGATAAAAGTCGAGTTCCTGTTTGTCATTTATAAATAGAGCAGCATTGAAAACATCATAATAGCCAGCATTCTTGGTGTATCTAGCAGTCTCTGTCATAGGCTTTTTACCATACAAAAGGTAGGTGTCAACACCAGAGACAAGATTTACTCCTGGGTGCCTTTCTGTAAATCCAATAGCCTGTTGTACTGCCCAGTTATGGGGAGCATTATCCTCGACAAAGTTTTCATGTAAGGATGTTTCAGGCCAAAATACAAACTTGGTTTGAGGAGTTACCTTGGAGTCTGATAATTGAATTAACCTTTCAACCTGATCACGGTAAGGAATATGCGTAGGCTGATTTCTCTCTCCAGTTCTAGAGTTGTAATGATATTTTTCCTTGTAGCAATCTATATTAGGTTGTACTACTACAGTCTCTATAGGAGTTCCTTTATCCTCATAGGTATAATAAATACCAAAAGAAACTAACAAAGGAAGTAATACAGCTATTGCAAAACCTGTCAACATCCTTTTTTGAGTTAGGAAGAAAAACAGGGCAATGTTGGCTAGTAATATCCATAGAGTACCACCAAAGGTACCCGTATACTCATACCATTGTACCCAAGAAGGTGTAAAGCCAAAGACATTCCCTAGGTTAAGCCAAGGCCATGAAAAGTCCCAATGTAAGTGTAAGTATTCGAAAGAGATCCAGTATAGAACAAATGGGAGGTAACCTAGCTTATTGAATGATGCCCGTTTGCTGACATGGAACAGCATAACAGGTATAATTTGCAATAGTGCATTTGCTCCCCATGCAGCTAAAGTAGTTGCTCCAGATGCATACCATAACCACCAGTAGGTAGTGATATTCCAAGTGACAAGATAGAGGTATGCATTGCCGAATAACTTAAGAAAAGGGCGTTTGTAATCATGGCGGTAAATCTGTTCCTCAATCAGTAACAGTGGTACCAGTCCTACAAAAGCTAAAAATGTAAACGGAGGTTGCCAAGCTAAGCCTATGGTAATACCCCCAAGGATTGCCATCAAAGGAAGGAAGCCTCTTTTGTTCCCGTATTTATCTAGAATAGAATTCATGTTTATCCCAAAAGTTAGATGTTAGTAGAGAGTCTGTTTGTCATGCTACTATTCATATTTCTTTTTCTTTTCTTTTACAGGCGTTTTTCCTTCCACTACCAGTACAATCTCGCCCTTCACACCTTTTTCTTTGAAGTAAGCGGCTAGTTCAGAAAGCGTTCCTCTTGCATTTTCCTCATGGAGTTTTGTCAGCTCTCGGCAAACACATGCATTTCGGTCCTCTCCCCAAAACTCCAGTAACTGCTCCAATGTTTTGATCAGGCGGTGTGGTGACTCATAAAAAACAACAGTTCTTTCTTCATCAGCCAAAGCCTGAATTTTGGTTTGACGACCTTTTTTATGAGGAAGGAAGCCTTCAAATACAAAACGATCCACAGGTAAACCGGAGTTAACCAGAGCCAAAACAAATGCTGAAGCTCCCGGTAGTGTCTCGATCTTGATACCAGCTTCTACACAGGCACGAACCAAGTAAAAACCCGGATCTGAGATAGCAGGTGTACCTGCATCTGAAACCAAGGCAATTTTTTCTCCTTTCTTCAGTCTTTCTACAATCTGAGCTGTTGTCTTATGCTCATTGAATGCATGGTGACTGTGAAGAGGTTTTTGAATGTCAAGGTGTTTTAACAGGAAACCAGTGTTTCGAGTATCTTCAGCCAAAATCGTATCTACTTCCTGAAGTACTCTAATTGCGCGTAGTGTAATGTCTTCAAGGTTGCCGATTGGCGTTGGTACAATATATAAAGATGTCGTTTCTTCCATTCCGCTTACTTTCAAACTGAGTTCTTAGTCAAAGGTGAACATAGAGCTATTGGCCTTTAGCTTTACCTCAGTCATAATAATTTGTTTTTAGATGCTCAAATGTATGCGGGCAAAAATACGATTTTTTGAGAAGGGAACTGACTAAAAAACAAAACCCTTCGAGTTTGGTAACTCAAAGGGTTTCTAATGGTGTGAAAATTATTTATTGATCTTCACATGATTTAATATCGTATTGATAGCATCTCTGGCTGTATATCCATCCGCTTCAGCTTCGTAGTTTAGAATGATACGGTGGTTCAATACATCGTATGCTACATCCTTAATGTCTTCAGGCAATACATAATCTCTTCCGTCAAAGAATGCAACTGCTTTGGCTGCTCTATGCAGGTTGATACTTGCACGAGGAGAAACCCCGAATTGGATATACTCAGCTTCCTTGGTCAGGCCGTATTCCTTAGGGTTACGAGTAGCAAACACAAGGTCAATGATGTATTCCTCCAGTCGCTCAGACATTTTTACATCGTTGATGGCATCACGAATGGCAAAAACCTCTTCTTTAGTCAGTAGCTGTCTTACGCTTGAGTCAAACATTTGGTTTGACATACGTCTCATTACTTCCAGTTCTGATTCTTTTGCAGGGTAATCGATATACACTTTCAGCATAAAACGGTCAACCTGTGCTTCAGGAAGCGGGTAAGTACCTTCTTGCTCTACTGGGTTTTGAGTAGCCAGTACAAGGAAAGGACGGTCAAGCTGATAGGTTGTCTCACCAATTGTCACTTGCTTTTCCTGCATGGCTTCAAGCAGTGCTGACTGAACTTTGGCAGGAGCACGGTTTACCTCATCGGCAAGGATCAAGTTGGCAAATACAGGTCCTTTTTTCACCTCAAAGTTACCAACCTTTTGGTTGTAGATCATGGTACCGATCAAATCTGACGGCAATAGGTCTGGTGTAAACTGAATGCGGTGAAAGTCTAGATGAAGCACTTGCGCAAGTGTATTAATCGTAAGGGTTTTGGCAAGACCCGGTACACCTTCCAACAGGACGTGACCATTGGTGAAAAGGCCAATCAGCAGACGGTTTACCATATAATCCTGGCCAACGACTACTTTACCAACTTCAGAAATTACTTCGTTTATTTTTTCTTGTAATGCGTTTATGTCCACAGATTTTTCCACAGTATTCATGCTTTATGGTTCGTTCACTTAGTCTCTTAAAGATCAGAAAGCTCTTTTCTTTAAATATAAAGAACCTTCCGAAATACAGAAATTACAATATCGTACAATCATTTATTTATTTCTGTACATGCTATGCAAGTATAAGCACTCAAAACTGTAAATGTGAAAGACTTAACATTTCTTGACATTACGAGAAAATCCTAATCCTACTGACAAAAAGAGACCAGGCATACAAGGTACACCTGGTCACAACGTCCACCTTAATTCACAAACAGCTACAAGACGTTAAGCCTTGTATTCCAATTGTAATTTTTTTAAAAGAGTAACTAAATGAATTGTCTTTCTTGAATCGAAAGTATTTATGAAGGCCATTTGATATGTCACAAAAATTGTAATTAATACACTTTTTAATCATAAAGTAAGGTCATTTATTTATGATGATTGTTCTCAGTTTTAGGAAGGAATCGTGGAAAAACTTTTATAATTTTTGAGGCTGTAAACAGAAATCTCTTTACGTGATAGACTGAATAAATAAAACTAACCAAATCATCATACTTCTTGAATCTATGCAACTGATTAACTGTCTTGTGTTTTTCTTGAGTACTTGCGTACTGATCCCAATAGATACAGTCTTTAGGGAACTAGAACCCATAAGTGTCAAACAATTATCTGAAGCTTATGAAGGGCGTTTTGATATTAGTGGAATTGTAGATACTCCTACAGGGACATTTGTCATAGCAGACAAATCCGATAATCGCTTTATCTACCAAATCGAATGGACTGAATCAGATCGTTGGGAAATTGTCAAAGAAATACCGTTGGCGATCAAAGGGCCTATTGATTTTGAGGCATTGGATTATGCAGATGGTTTTTTCTTTATGACCAATGAATACGACAATGAGGTTTACAAAATCAATGAAGATGGAAGCAAGATCGAGTCGTTGAGTATCGGGTTTCGTAAAGCGGAAGAGCGGGTACGGAAGTGGAAAAAAAATACGGGACTAGAAGGGCTTGCTATAGATACAAAACGTCATTTGCTTTATTTAGCAAAAGAGCGTCAGCCAAGGTTTATTGCTGTAGCCGATTTAGAAAGTGGTGAAGTGCAAAACAAAGTCAATTTCCCAGAAACAGAAAGCAATGATATTTCGGATATGAAGGTAGATCATGGCTTTTTGTACGTCCTTGAGAGGAATGGAAATTATATTACCAAGTTAAATCCTGATACATGGGAGGTGATAGAAAAAGTGAGTTATAGGAATACATGTTCCAATAACGAGGGAAAATTATATGAGCCTACAAATTTTGGAATGGCTGAAGCCTTACTGCTAACAGAGGATGAAATTTGGGTGGCGCTTGATAATAATGAACTTAAAGCTTCAGCTTTTGCGGAAAAGCAATTTGGTATGAAAGGAGACAAGCCAGTTATTATCAGGTTTAAAAGACCTGAGGGTTTCTAAGTTTAAGAGTAAAGAGATTATTTCTTTGATATGAGTAGTAGTGAACATTTTCTATTGAACTTGGCCAGAGAGGAGCTTTTTAGAAGTAATGTAGATTATAAACACCCCTTCCGTTTTTTTACATTCGGAACAGTGGATGCAGATACTGGTTTTCCTGAAATAAGAACAGTCGTTAAACGGGAGGTGACCCAAAAGCTTGAGTTTTTTTTCTATACTGATACAAGGAGTCCTAAAGTTAGGCAGGTACAAAAGAACGGTAATGTATCAGCACTTTTTTATCATCCGAAAAAGCAGTTACAGGTCAGGGTAAAAGGAGTGGCGGATGTGGTAGACAAGGAAAGTCCTTTATACAAAGAACACTTTAAGAAATTGAAACAATCTGGCGTGTTGAAAGATTATACAACAGCTGTTTCGCCGGGAAGCCCTTTAGAAGATAATGAGGAAATAGGTTTTGTGGATAAAATTCACTTTTCAGTTATCAGAATTCAGGCACTATACCTCGATATATTAAAACTGAGTCAGGACGGGCATATTAGAGCCTTATATACGAAAAGGGATGGAGCTTGGGAAGAGACCATCTTAGTACCCTAAAAAAAAGAGTCTGTTGAACTAAGTCAACAGACTCTTTTTTTTATAAGGGCATTTGATAGGTTAAAACCTGAAAAGTAGTGTCCTGCTTGCCTTTTACTTCTAGCTCAACCTTTATATTGTTTTCATTCTTATGGAGGTGTACCAAGCCATAATTTTTCTCAATTATCAATTTACCTTCTCGGTATTGGTTGGCTTCTTCCGATGGGGTGCGCCATGTATGTGTCAGACCGCTTGATGTAAACTCATAGAGAGGATAATTGAGTTTTGCTAGGTCAATTTTTGAAACTTCCGCTATATGCCTGTCGCCACTTAATATCAGTACAGGTTTAGGTTGTATAGTTTCCAGTAGCTTGAAGAAGCGGTTGCGTGACTGAGGTAGAGTTGCCCACTTTTCCCATCCATGTTCTTCGGGGATTACCTGAATGCTTGACATAATGATATTAATATCAACAGATTGATCTTTTAGCTTTTCTTCCAGCCACAGCCATTGTGCTTCTCCTAATATATCACCGTTGTTGTTGGCAATGTATCGTTTCTTACCCGATGGGTCTTTTGTTAGCTGATCTCTAAAATAGCGGGTATCCAACAGAATAAACTGTATATCAATACCATGTTTTGATTGAATGTAGCTTTGGTAAGTGCCTTCCCTTTCCCAAACGGGGTTATCTTTGTCAATAGATAAAAACTCGAGCATCAAAGCCTTACTACTATCTTTTTTGGCAAACTCTTTCCCTCCATCATTGACACCATAATCGTGGTCATCCCATATTCCCATGATAGGAGTAGAAGCGATTAACTGTTGGTAGTCAGCATGGCTTTTTTGTTTGTTGTATTTCTCCTGAAGCAAGGTCATATCATCAGTATCTCCATAAATATTGTCACCTCCCCATAACCAGAAATCAGGTTGATCCGCTATAATTTCCTTCCACATTTGTGCTGTGCTATCCTGATGGGAACAAGAACCGAAGGCGATGGTAATTCCAGTTTCTTGAGTAGTATCAAGTTGATCCGATGACTGTTTTTGTGGAGCCTGGCATTGGAGGAATAAAAAAGTGATGCCAAGAAAAAGTAATGGTCTTTCCATGTTTTTTGTTATCAAGTTACATGAGATATAAAAAGTGAATGTAAATGAAATGTTAATTACAATGCTATAGATAGTTTAAAGCTTGGTTATCTGATGTTTAATGTGTTGATTAAAATTTATTTATACAATTTTGTAACAGAATATGAATATATCTGTCAGTAAGATTGTAACCAAGTATTATGAAGCCTTGATAAACGAACTAATCTTATGACTAAAGAATTTAATATACGTCTGGAAGTAATGCAGACCATAGAACAGTCTATGGATGACTTATTCACCCAGTACCTGAAACCGGTAGAAGAAAACTGGCAGCCAGCAGATTTACTTCCTGACTCAAGAGACCCTAAGTTTTTTGAGCAAGTACTAGAATTACAGGAATTAGCTAGAGAAATGGACTATGACCTGTTTGCAGTACTGATCGGTGATACTATCACAGAAGAAGCATTGCCTACTTATGAATCTTGGTTGATGAACTTGGAAGGAGTAGATCAGGAAAGCAAAACTGGATGGTCACGTTGGGTAAGAGCATGGACGGCTGAAGAAAACCGCCACGGCGACCTACTGAACAAGTACCTTTACCTTTCAGGAAGGGTAAATATGCGTGAGATGGAAGTGTCCACTCAGTACCTTCTGAATGATGGTTTTGACATCCAGACAGGCCGAGACCCTTACAGAAACTTTGTTTATACAAGTTTTCAGGAACTGGCAACAAACATCTCACACAGAAGGGTAGCCTCTTTATCCAAAAAGTCGGGCAATATACAGTTGGCTAAAATGTGTGGTGTGATCGCTGCGGATGAAGCAAGACACGCCAATGCTTACATTGATTTTGTAAGCCGCATTTTCTCGATGGATCAAAGTGAGATGATGTTGGCATTTCAGGATATGATGAAGAAAAAGATCGTGATGCCGGCACACTTCCTGAGAGAAACAGGAGGAGAAATAGGAGAGCTTTTTACACACTTCTCTGATGCAGCTCAACGTACAATGGTTTATACTACACAGGATTACATTGATATTCTGTCGTCATTGTTGAAAAAGTGGGATATTGAAAATATCACAGGTTTAAATGACAAAGCTGAAAGAGCAAGGGATTTTGTGATGGCATTGCCAGCAAGATTACAGCGTATTTCAGAGAGGGTTGAGATTCCTAAAAAACAGTATGAGTTTAAGTGGATTGCTGGTTAGACTTTAGTCGCAGCAAAAATATATGAAACAAAGGTTCAGGAGTTTTCTCTTGGACCTTTTTTCATGTTGTAAAGTTTGAAGATGTTATCTTTCCCCAAACTTTTTAAAATCAGAACAAATGAAACTTGCATTCGATGTTCAGTACTACGATACACATGCAAAGGCGGTGTGTATTCGCTTTTTGGATTGGAAGGATGATGAGCCTTTTGATATCATTATTAAAGAAATAAAAGAGGTGGCAGCGTACGTGCCTGGAGAGTTTTATAAAAGGGAACTGCCTTGCATCATGGCGATTTTGGATGAATTGCTGCTTTCTGAGGTTGATATGATTGTCGTTGATGGCTATGTTTTTCTGGATGACAAGAAAAAGCTAGGGTTAGGCGGATACCTATATCAGACTTTAGGGAAAAAGATACCTGTTATAGGGGTAGCTAAGTCTCCTTTTCACCAAAACAAAACTCAAGTAAGAGAAGTGTATAGAGGAGACAGTAAGAAACCACTTTACGTTTCAGCTATTGGAGAAGATGTGGATGTCGCAGCTGTTTTTGTAAAACATATGGATGGTGATTACAGAATGCCAACTTTGCTTCAGTTATTGGACAGTAAAACCAAGGAAAAGTAAGCCAATATCTTTATGTGAAGAGATTTTAATGGGTTTCGAATATAAGACTGTTCACTTTTTTATATAAAACATTGAAATGAGGAACAGAGTAGTGTATTTTATTGTAATGTAATAGCCAAACAAGCAGAGTTGTTTTGTTTCTCCTACTTACTTACATACCCATGAAAAAAACATTCAATTATAAGGATATCCCTTACTTACTGAAAGAAACTTATAAGGAGTGGGATAATGATGACCCTTTTGGTAGAAGTGCCGCAATAGCCTACTATACGATCTTTTCTTTACCAGGACTTTTGATCATTATAGTAACAGTAGCAGGGATGGTATATGGAGAAGAAGCTGTACAAGGAGCTTTATCTGATCAGATAGCGGATATGGTTGGTGGAAAAGCAGCGAAAGAAGTTGAAAACATTATAGCCAAGTCGAAGGTGGAAGCCAATTTTACCTTAGCCACATTTATTGGTATAGGGACATTGCTTTTTGGTGCAACGGGTTTGTTTGTTCAGTTACAGAAAGCACTTAATCATATATGGGGAGTTAAGGTGAAGGATTCGGCGGGTTATATGAAGCTGGTTATGGATAGAGTGACTTCGTTGGGAATTATCATTATGATTGGATTTCTATTAATGGTCTCTTTAGTTCTCTCAACGGCTATATCAGCTTTCAGTGACTTGATTTCGACCTATTTTTCAGAGTCATTGGTCATTGTCTCTCACCTTTTGAACATTGCATTGTCATTGGCAATCATTACACTGCTTTTTGCGACCATATTCAAGGTACTTCCAGATGTAGATGTTACATGGAAGATGGTTTGGAAAGGAGCATTGATTACAGCAATCCTATTTACGTTAGGCAAGTTCGGTATTGGGGTGTATTTAGGTACGTCCAAGCCAGATTCTGCTTTTGGTGCCGCAGGTTCCATTATATTAATATTGTTGTGGGTATCTTATTCTTGTCTTATCCTGTTTTTTGGAGCAGAGTTTACACAGGTATATTCTCGTACATACGGAAGAGGAATTCAGCCTTCTAGCCATGCTGAGCGGACACCTGCCTTTAAGCTGAAAAATGGAGAAGTAGACATAGAGTATTAGATAGAAGTAGTTACAAATCAATAACAACAAGAGTCATCTCATATACATGGGATGACTCTTATTTTATATGTAAACCGTTTATAAGCTACTCATTCGGGCAATATGCCTTTCATCCGCTGTAGTTTGATAGCTCCTCATCAGGTTGCTTGTTGTACAGGCATGAACAGGCAAGAGAGTGACAATGTCTCCTACTTTTATTTGGGTAATCTTTTCACTAGGCATATGGATAGTACCATGCTCCTGCGAGAGCTTTTTCATATAGGCTCCATGGATTACATCTCCCCACCCATTACTTTTTGTTTCTACCATTACGCCAAAAGTATCGACCCCATTATCATCTATTGTGTCTTTAGAGAAGTGTACACTGCCACCATAAACAATGACTTCATTCCTGTCTTTATGAATGGCTACTACAGGGCAAGCCATAGCAATCGCAATTTGCTCGAGAGCGCATGACCCGATTTGACTTTGTGTAACATCGTAAAAGACGAAGTTTCCGGGACGAATTTCATCTACCAAACTAAAGTCTTCCGCAACACTACATGTTGGTGTATCTCCCAAGGAGAGTTTTAATGGTGGATAACGGTGGTCAAAGTGCTTCTTCAGAGTGTCAAGAGCTTCTATACTCTGATGATGGATATCTATGATCGCTTCTTTACTGCGGCAAGCATAGCTGTGTCCTGCATGTAATAGGAAGCCATCCAATGTAATTTTGTCAGCATCATCCATTGCAAACATAAGTGCTGAGATACCATCGTAATTTGTGGCACTAATACCTGTGCGGTGATAACCTGCATCTATCTTGATCCATCCATGAATAGGTGCAGTTAGGTGTTTAGCAAGGAAAGTAACGGTTTCAAGCGATTCGACTACCAGACGGAGTGTGATCTTTTTAGCTAATTCATTGATGGTTTCAATTTCCAAGATATTGGTTGGGAAGGCGACTGTAATGTCATTCCATCCATCCTGTGCAAAGTATTGCGCCATAGTAAGGGAGGATACCGTAATCTTATCAATGCCTTCTTCTCTAAACCATTGTCCAATTTCATGTGACTGATGTGTCTTGAAGTGTGGACGGAGTATGACATTGTTTCGTCGGGCTTTGCTGACCATCTGATGGATATTGCTTCTGCATTTTCCCTCGTCAAGAAGCAGTGTTGGTTTGTTAATCATTTTCCCCTATCAGTTAGAATTGTTTGTTGGATTATAGTTGTTAGTCTGTTGACCTTCAGGTCAAAATGAAAACACTCTTGAAAAAAGTCAGAGGTTTGACCTATTGACATCTGTTTTGACACGTTAGAAATCAGAAAAATGTACACATTCCTTTTGGAATCATCTAATTTAGCTTGCATTTTTTGTCCATATTGATGCCCCAATTGCCTTTTTATTTGACGAATTCTCAATTGATCAAACTGAACCCAAAAAAACAGCTTAACTAGAACTAGTAACTAAGATGAATAAAATCTTAACCCTTTTATTTTTAGTGTCATGCCTGATAGGCAACCGCAGTATTGCGCAAACAGCTCCATCCAATACCTATACCATTAGCGGCTATGTCAAGGAGCAAGGTAGCGGAGAATTATTACCAGGAGTTACCATTTATGATGCCGACTTACAGCAAGGAACCTCAACCAATACTTATGGCTTTTTCTCTTTGACTTTACCTGAAGGGAAAAGGAGGATTGTGGTGTCTTTTATAGGTTATCAGAAACAGGTAAAAGAACTTTCTCTGACAGGAGATATTCAATGGGAAGTACAGCTCGAAGAAGATGCTGTACAACTGGAAGAAGTACAGGTTGTCGCTACACAGCAGGAGAAAGTAAGTGAAAGGACAGAGATGAGCGTAGTAGGGGTGCCTGTTGCACAGATTCAGGAGATCCCAGCTTTTCTTGGTGAAAAAGATGTAATGAAAGTATTGCAGCTGATGCCTGGAGTACAGTCTGGCAGGGAAGGAAGTAGCGGGATTTATGTACGTGGAGGTGGCAGCGACCAGAACCTCTTGATTCTGGATGATGCCGTGGTCTATAATGCAGATCACCTTTTCGGTTTTTTCTCTGTTTTTAATGGCGATGCACTAAAGAGTGTGGAACTCTACAAGGGTGGATTCCCTGCAAGATTTGGAGGCAGACTTTCATCCGTATTGAAAATGGATATGAAAGATGGTAACAAGGAAGAGTTTCAGGGCAAAGCAGCCATTGGGTTGATATCTTCAAGCTTGATGGTAGAAGGACCGCTTTCTGAAGGCAAATCTTCCTTCCTGATATCAGGTCGTCGGACGTATATAGATGTGTTGGCTCGTCCACTAATGCCAGCTGATGACAAAGGAGGCTATTATTTCTATGACCTGAATGCAAAAGTTAATTATGACTTTGGCCCAAAGAACAAGCTATACCTGAGTGGTTATTTTGGCAGGGATGTTTTTTATACAAGGTATAATGGAGATGGGAATAAAAGTCAAGGTGGTGTTAACTGGGGAAATGCCACAGGAACACTTCGCTGGAATCACCTTTTCAATAACCAGCTTTTTGCAAACACTACTTTAGTTTTCAGTGATTACAAATTCGGAATTGACTCAGAGGAAGAAGAACAAGATTATACCTACGAATTGCAATACTTTTCCCGTATTCGTGACCTGTCACTGAAGTATGATGTGGATTACTTGCCCAACCCAAGGCACCATATCCGTATCGGGGCACAACTCACAAGACATTCATTTGCTCCATCTGCATTGGTATTAAGAGATACATACAGTGATATAGATGTCAATAACCAGGTTTTTACCAACACCTTTGAAGGAGGCCTTTATATAGAGGATACTTATAAACCATTTCCGCTATTGACGATTAATACAGGGCTACGGTTGAGTGCCTTTAAGCATAAGAATACACAGTACTTCAAGCCTGAACCTAGAGTGAATATTTCTTACCGTGTAGCAGATGATTTGGCCCTAAAAGGCTCTTATGCAATGATGAACCAGTACATCCACCGACTGAGCAATACAGGCATTGGCTTGCCAACTGACCTTTGGGTGACATCTACAGAAAATGTAGCTCCGCAAACCTCCCAACAAGTAGCACTTGGATTGGCAAAGGATTTCAATGAGTCGAATCTGGCATTGACCGTAGAGGGCTATTACAAGAGGTCTGACAATGTAATTCAATATAAAGAAGGGGCAACGTTCTTGTTTATTGATGATCCTGAAAGTGCTTATGAAGGAGTAGACTGGGAAAACAATATTACCAGAGGTAAAGGAACCTCATACGGTATGGAGTTTATGCTACAGCGAAAGGTAGGGAAACTATCAGGTTGGGTAGGCTATACATTATCATGGGCAAAAATGCATTTTCCAGAGCTAAATAACGGAAAAGAATTTTTCGCCAACCAGGATCGTAGACATGACCTTTCGATCGTGTCTGTATATAAACCAACTAAAAAGGTAACACTTTCAGCTACGTGGGTTTATGGTACTGGAGCACCTGTAAATATGGCAATCAGTACTTACGTGGCAGATCAGCACAATCCAAGTCCAGACAATGCTTCACCACAGTCGCCAACCTACGGTTACTATGCAGAGGTCAATTACTTTGGGGAGAAAAATAACTTCAGGATGGCTCCTTACCACAGACTTGACTTTGCGGCACGCTTCCATAAGGAGAAAAAGCGAGGTACACGTACATGGGAAATAGGAATCTATAACCTGTATAACCGCAGAAACCCATTCTTCTATTTTACCGATGATACTTACAATTCAGATGGAACACGTACTCGAAAGCTGAAACAAGTATCACTCTTCCCAATACTTCCATCTATCTCTTACCGATTTGATTTTTAAAAGGAGTCACTAGGAAGTGAAAACGAATAATCAATTTGACTAAAGAAATGCAAGACATGAATTATATATCTAAGACAAAAAGCTTAAAACGAAGCTATGTAGGTGTTCTGCTGTTATTGATATTGAGCCTGACAAGCTGTGATGAAAACTTTATGACCAGAGATGTTGACCCAAATCTGTTACCGGAGTTTGAAAGTAAAGTAGCTGTATTTGGTGTAATCAGTCCTCAACTCCCTACAATTGATATTTCACTGTCAAGTAATGTTCCTATAATAGGAACACAACGAGACATGCACTATGGAGAGAAAAAGGTAATCACTGATGCCACTGTAAAGATATCGGATGGGATAGATGAAGTAATATTACCTTATGATAGTGATATGCTGTTATACAGTATCTTACAGGAAAGCTTCCCGATTGTAGAAGGAAATACTTACACTGTTAATATAACAACGCAAGGAGGGTTACAGCTTACGGCAAAATGTACAGTGCCAAAGGCAAACCCAATAGCAGAGATGGAGTTGGAGCAAAAAGCAGATTTTTATAGTATTAGGGTGATTTGGAATGACAAATCGGGAGAAGAAAATTACTATAGAGTGGGTGCATGGGTAGGCGAGTTGTATGATGACGGTATCACCCAAACCACTTATTGGAATGAATCCTATTTTGACCAATATCTTTTCTCAGATACAAACCGTGATGGTGAGATGCTAAGGGCGCAAAGTGAATATTATGGTTATAAAGAGACGAATTCACCACTGAAAGCCAAACTGTTAACTGTAGACAGAAATTACTATCTCTACCACAAAGACTTGGAGTATTATTGGGAGGTAGATGATAATCCTTTTGCAGAACCAAAAAACATATACACTAATATTGAAGGAGATGGGATAGGGATGTTTGGGGCTTTTAGTGAAACGGAGTTGAATAGTAACAATTAGTTAGTTTTCGTCTATTAGTAAACAGACAATATGATATAGCTAATTTTCGAAACTCATATCACTGCTGTTGATGTTCTAGTGGAAGAATACCAAAAGAGGAAACCTTGTCTCTCAAAAGATTTTAGAACATTCAAAACTAGCACTGCTATGATTGAACAAATCAAGACTTTCGATTCCAATACGTTGGCATTTGATGTGATTGAAGGGTTTACAGAAGTTGATGAGAAACTTTTCCAGAAGTTTTTTGAGAAGAAACTGGAACAGGGCTATGAGCAGGTTAATATTTTAGTGAAGTTGGATGAGCTGAAAATTACGGAGAGTAGCATCAAGGCATTTATGGAGGATATCATCTGGACATTCCGCAATTACAAGAAGATGGGGAATATTGCGGTTGTGGCACATTCCAGAATACTGAAAGCATTGGTGCCTATTGATAACCTGTTTTTCCAACGGTTGAAAGAAGGTAGGGAGGAGCGGTACTTTGATGTGTCACAACTGGATGAGGCTATGAAGTTTGTCGATTCGAAAGCATAATTTGGGATAACGCAAAATCCCCCTGAAAACAGTTTTAAGTTTCAGGGGGATTCTCTTATCTAAAATCTTTTGCTTAATAACTAACTTACTTGTTTGCTGGCATTATTGGCAGGGACAATAGAGGCAACTACTGTAATAAACAGAATGACGCCGCCAATTGTCAGGAAGTCTTGCCAACGCATTTCTACAGGGTAGGCATCCATCAACGTGTTAAAGGTACCTGTGGTGATCACTTTATATTTATCCTGTAAAAAGCAGACGATAAACCCAAAGCTAAGTCCTAGTCCTGCACCCATGAAAGCAACAATGGAGCCTTCTAGCAGGAAAATATTACGAATCATCTTTTTAGTTCCTCCCATCGCAAATAGCATTTGAATATCATGTTTCTTTTCAATTGCCAGCATTGCTAAGGAGAAGAATACATTGAAGGACGCAATTCCCAAGATGACGACAAACGTCAGGAATGCAAAGAGCTTTTCGATTTCCAACGCCCTTAGGATATTGGATTGTTGCTCTTTCCTTGTTTTAATGACGAAATCCTCTCCAATTTTACTTTCTAGTTGCTCCTGAATATCCTGAGCGGAGTAACCTTGAGTTGGCTTAATTTCAAGGGCAGTTACCTTATTGCCATACTCCAAAAGCTTTTGAGCAAAGGAAAGAGGTACAATTACCGTATTCTGATCAAACTGAGGCTCTGCCAGAAACACACCGCCTGCTTGAATGTAGGCACGGTTAAAAGCGGTTTCTGGAGACATACTGCCTTGAAAGTCCCTTTTAGGGTACCAAAACTGGATTAGTCTGATTCTGTCTTTGAGTCTCACACTGAGTTCTTGATATACGCCTGAACCAACCAATATATATGGTATCCCATTTTTTTCTAGTAATGGTTCTCCTAATACTACTGTTGTGTCAAACTGTGTTTGTAAGGCATAGTTATCAGAAACCCCTTTCATGTTGATGACTTTCTGCTTGTCTCCAAATATAAGCAGTGCATTGTCTTCAATAACTTCTGTTATGGCATCAATACCTTCAATGCTTTCAATTGTATGTTGTAGCTTTTCATCAAAGGCAAAGCCTTTTCCCTTATGTGGTGTAATAAGCAGCTCGGGGTTATGACGATTGTACATGCCTGTAATAACGCCTTCCATACCATTGAAGAAAGATAATACGATTACTAAAGCGGCTGTACCAAAGCCTACCCCTATCATAGAGATATTGGAAAGTATCTTAATAAAGTTCTGCCCTATAAAAGCATCAATCGCATTCTTGTAAGCCTGCTTGATGCGTTTAGGCGAAAATGTAAACAGCGTTAGCAAAAAAGCTATCAAGCTGCGCAAGAAAGACTTGTGCCTTTTTTGGTTTCGTTGTGAAACGAAATATCTTTTGGCTATGAAAAATGATGTTCTGAAAGGCAACATGGGATAATTTGTTAAATTCGTATCACAAAAGTAACTAAGATCGCAAGGAATGAAAGGATGAGTAACATAAAAGACGTTAAGCCTTTCAAAAATCTTGAGACAACAAGGCGGAGAACTTTTGCTGAAAACTTTTCCGTAACGAACACAACTATATGCACTATCAAAAACCATTATTACAAAAGCTCCTACTATTATCCTGTGGGCTTTTACTATTTCTATCTTCTGCTGTTACAGCTCAAAATGTACGCTCATTGATCAAATCACTTGAGAAGGGTGATTTCGAGCGGGTAAAGAAAAAAGTAGACAAAAATCTGGAAAAAGAAGCTCTAAATGTTGAAGCTGCTTACTTATTGACTTTATACTATGCAGACAAAAGGAATACAGGTGCCTATCAGTTGGACTCTGCTTATAAGTTTGTAAGGGTAGGGCTGGGGCTATTTGATCAGCTAGATACTGAAACAAAGACGGAGTTTGCTGAGGATGGCTTTACCAATGAAACATTGACCACCGTTAAAGAGCGAATAGAGTCAACAGCTTTTTCGCAAGCAGACTCATTATATACAGAGGAGTCTTTCAGAGATTTTGTCTTACGCTTTCCTGAAGCCCAACAATTGAAAGAAGCAAAGTCTCTTCGGGATAGTTTGGCTTTTGTACAGGCAGAGCAGGAAGATACTTATCAAAGTTATCAGCAATTTATAGACAAATACCCTGATGCTGTCCAGAAACCTGATGCTGAAAAGCGTTATGATAAGCTACTTTATACAGATAAGACAAGATTGGGTAGCAAAAGTGCATATGCTGACTTTATAAGGGATTATCCTAATAGTCCATTCAAGTCTGAAGCCGATCGTAAGCTTTTTGACCTATTGACTTTTGACCACAAGGAAGAAAGCTATCAGGAGTACGTACGTCAATTCCCCGATTATGCATATGCCGCTTTAGCATGGGAGTTTTTGTGGTATAAGTATACAGACAAGAAAGCCTTTTTTAAGTTTTACCCTGATTCACCTGCCAAATACAAGAAGCTAGCAACAGTAGATAGCTTAAAGTACTACCCCTATTACAGTGCAGAGAGTGAGACCTTTGGTTTTTTTGATCATAAAGGAGTGATGCAAGTAAAGCCATCGGCTGTCAAAATTCCGGAAGACTACTTGTGTGAAGGAGTGCAGGAAGATTATATCATTTTCAGTGATGGAACAAAGCAAGGCACCTATAATAAGATAGGTGAACAATGCTTGCGAGTAGAATATGATGCGATTGAACCATTCAGTCAGGATATTTTAAGAGTAAGGATAGGCGATAAGTGGGGCTTGATACATAAGAGTGGGTTTGAGATGATGCCTTGCAAGTACAATAAGATTGAACCACTGACGGAAGGTTTGGTAAAAGTCAGTAACAATAAGAAGTGGGGAGTGTCTACATGTTATGATCGTTTGCTATTACCGGAAGACCATGATTATATAGAAAGCACTCAAGGTACTATTTTCATTTTGAAGTCAGGTAATAAGGTAGGAGTCATCAAGGAGTCGGATTTATTGTATGCTGAAAATAGTATTACGGTACAGTATCCTTATGACGATGCAGAAAAGATCAAGCGTGGTTTTATAGAGGTAGAAAAACAAGAGCAAGTCTCTGTATTGAATGCCTTGGGAGAGGTTGTGATACCATTTACGGACGAAATTATTGAGACAGAAGAAGGTTGGCTAGTTTATAAGGACTCTACAGTAACCATATTAGACCATTTTGGTAACCGGATTAATGAGAATGTTTTTGAGAAAGCAATTGAAGGGCCTTCTTATTATGCTGTAAAACAGAAAGGGCAATGGGGGGTGATGAACTTTGATGGGGTGGTTTTCATTGATGTGACTTATGATACTTTATCCTTTTTAGGTAAGAAGGGCATTTTGCTTGAAAAAGGAGATGAAAAACTGGGTTATTTTGACGGAGAACAGTTAGTGCCACTTTCCAAGTATAATCGAATTAAGGTAGAAGTAGGTCGCAAGCTGGAAGGAGAGGTGTATAGAGAGGTACCTTATATAATAGCAGAAGCTAAAAATCGAAAAATGCAGCTTCTTTCTGAAAATGGAGAGATCATTCTGAAGCCACGTTACAATGATATCAATATTATTAATGAGGAGTTGGTAATGGTAAAGTCAGGAAGTAAAAGGGGGTTGTTTGATTTGGCGGGTAAAAGAGTAGTTTCTGAAGAATATGATGGTATAGCAAGTAATGCGCCGGGGCTTTATTCAATTTTTAAGCAAGAGAAGTTTGGTTTGTATCATCATTGGAAAGGAGTTACAATTCCTCCTTCATATGATGTCTTATTAAAACCTTATGGCAATTCAGATAGTGTTTTTATTGCTAAAAAGGGAAACTACGGACTAATTGATATACAAGATGAGCCTATTGTTGATTTTGAATACGATGAATTGAAGTATTGGAATGACTCTGTTGCATTAGTTCATCATAGTGGAAAGTGGAAATTGTTGAATATAAAAGGTAAGTACTTTTTGCCTGAAGTATTTGAATCCTTTCGTTTGGTCAAGGAAACGGATGACGAAACAGTATTGATTACTTATAGAAGTACTGGATACGGTGTATTAAGTAATAAGAGAGGAAGGATTATTATTGAAGAGTTCTCTGATATAATAAACCTAGGTACAGTAGAAGAACCCATATACTTTGTAGAACGATCGATTAGTCAAGTAGGACTATATGTAATACTTTACTTTGATAAGGATGGTAAACTGCTAAAGGAAAATATTCTTAGAGAAAGGGCTTATCAGAACATAGTTTGCCCTGAATGATAAAAAATAAAAACAATTCAAATAACACTATGCATTGAAACTCAATGCGTAGTGTTTTTGTTTTCTTTACGTTTACATTCATTATCTCCAAAATGCAATTCTAGGTCTTGCACAGCAATAACTTTTTCCTACCTTTGCACTCCGCAAAACGGGAAACACCCGCAGCGGTCAGCCACTCCAACGGGAGCGGTGATAATGCTTCCTGACAGCGACAATGGATAAGTTAAAATTAATTCACAATGTTGCTTGCAAATAACGGGGAAAAGGTTTTACCTTTGCATCCGCTTCTTTCGGGAAGGTTTTCGGGCTAACGGCTTGAAAATAAAAAATAGCGAAAAGTGCTTGCAAACAAAAAAGGTTTTCTTACCTTTGCAGCCGCTTCAAGCGAAAAGGTTCCGGAGGGATCCGCGGAAAAGTCCAAGAAGTTGGATTTTGAAAAGTTCTTTGAGAGGATTTAGGACAGTGGTAAGGGATAAGGCTTTAGGGTTTTATTTCGATCACGCAAAACAAGTACGACAAGACAAGCACAAGCGTCAATTCCAACAATTGAAAAGCAGGAGACAGGTCAGAAAACACGACGACAATTGGAGCTGTTCCTTTCAGGGGGCAGCCCAAGTCAACAATCTCTTACAATGGAGAGTTTGATCCTGGCTCAGGATGAACGCTAGCGGCAGGCCTAATACATGCAAGTCGCGGGGTAGGGTTTCCTTCGGGGAGCCTGAGACCGGCGCACGGGTGCGTAACGCGTATGCAACCTGCCCGCTGCAGGGGAATAGCCCGGAGAAATCCGGATTAATGCCCCGTAGCACTGTTTACCTGCATGGGTGAACAGTTAAAGGAGCGATCCGGCAGCGGATGGGCATGCGTCTGATTAGCTAGTTGGCGGGGTAACGGCCCACCAAGGCCACGATCAGTAGGGGTTCTGAGAGGATGATCCCCCACACTGGTACTGAGACACGGACCAGACTCCTACGGGAGGCAGCAGTAGGGAATATTGGGCAATGGGCGCAAGCCTGACCCAGCCATGCCGCGTGAGCGAAGAAGGCCCTCGGGTCGTAAAGCTCTTTTATAGGGGAAGAACAAGTGGGGTGCGCCCTGCTCTGACGGTACCCTATGAATAAGCACCGGCTAACTCCGTGCCAGCAGCCGCGGTAATACGGAGGGTGCAAGCGTTGTCCGGAATTATTGGGTTTAAAGGGTACGCAGGCGGTCTGTTAAGTCAGTGGTGAAAGTTCACAGCTCAACTGTGAAAGTGCCATTGATACTGGCAGACTTGAGTACCGGAGAGGTAGGCGGAATTCCCCATGTAGCGGTGAAATGCACAGATATGGGGAGGAACACCGAAAGCGAAGGCAGCCTACTGGCCGGTAACTGACGCTCAGGTACGAAAGCGCGGGGAGCGAACAGGATTAGATACCCTGGTAGTCCGCGCCGTAAACGATGAAGACTAGGTGTCTGCCCTTCGGGGTGGGTGCCCAAGCGAAAGTGATAAGTCTTCCACCTGGGGAGTACGCTGGCAACAGTGAAACTCAAAGGAATTGACGGGGGTCCGCACAAGCGGTGGAGCATGTGGTTTAATTCGATGATACGCGAGGAACCTTACCTGGGCTCGAATCCCATTCGACAGGTCTAGAGATAGATCTTTCTTCGGACGGATGGGAAGGTGCTGCATGGCCGTCGTCAGCTCGTGCCGTGAGGTGTTGGGTTAAGTCCCGCAACGAGCGCAACCCCTACCTTCAGTTACCATCGGGTAAAGCCGGGGACTCTGGAGGAACTGCCTGCGCAAGCAGAGAGGAAGGCGGGGACGACGTCAGGTCATCATGGCCCTTACGCCCAGGGCTACACACGTGCTACAATGGTAGGGACAGAGGGCAGCGACATGGCGACATGAAGCGAATCCCAAAAACCCTATCTCAGTTCGGATCGCAGCCTGCAACTCGGCTGCGTGAAGCTGGAATCGCTAGTAATCGCGTATCAGCAATGACGCGGTGAATACGTTCCCGGACCTTGTACACACCGCCCGTCAAGCCATGGGAGTTGGGTGGGCCTGAAGAGGGTGGCCGTAACAGGAGCTCTCAAGGGCAAAACCAGCGACTGGGGCTAAGTCGTAACAAGGTAGCCGTACCGGAAGGTGCGGCTGGAACACCTCCTTTCTGGAGACCGTCCCTGTAGTTGTAGGGGAAGGCGCCTGTGCCGTTGGTTGTACGGCGTGAACACTGTCCAAGTCACTCAAAACAATCCTTGAGATTAGATGACCGGGGGATTAGCTCAGCTGGCTAGAGCGCCTGCTTTGCACGCAGGAGGTCATCGGTTCGACTCCGATATCCTCCACCTCATTTTCCGGGTATTCCCTTCAAGTTTCAGACGAGAAACAGGACAAGGGAGACCGCAAGACGGAAAAGAAAGGTTCTTTGACATACTGCCAAATTAAAAAGCAACGAGGCCTGCCTGCCGCAGTTGATGCTGATTGTTCGGTATTGACGGCAGGCGGCAAGAAGAAAAGCAAGAGAAAGTAATAAAGGGCGTACAGTGGATGCCTGGGCTTCCAGAGGCTATGAAGGACGCGACAAGCTGCGAAAAACTTCGGGGAGGTGCACATGACCCTTGATCCGAAGGTATCCGAATGGGACAACCCACCATGCTGAAGGCATGGTTTTAGAGCCAACGCGGGGAACTGAAACATCTAAGTACCCGCAGGAAGAGAAAACAAGAGTGATTCCGCAAGTAGTGGCGAGCGAACGCGGAGAAGCCCAAACCGTCGGTGTTACGGCACTGTCGGGGTTGTAGGGCTTGCATAATGTGAAGACACGGAACTGGAAGGCGCTGGAAAGCGCCGCCGCAGAGGGTGAGAGTCCCGTACAGGTAATGTGTTGATCAGGCAAGTACCCTGAGTAGGGGGGAGCCGGTGAAACTCCCTCTGAAGCAGGCAGCACCATCTGCCAAGGCTAAATACTCCTGGAAGACCGATAGCGAACAAGTACCGTGAGGGAAAGGTGAAAAGCACCGTGAATAACGGGGTGAAATAGATCCTGAAACTGTACGCCTACAAGCGGTCGGAGCCCATCAGTTGGGTGACGGCGTGCCTTTTGCATAATGAGCCTACGAGTTGCACCTCACCAGCAAGGTTAAGTTCTTCAAGGGACGGAGCCGCAGCGAAAGCGAGTCTGAATAGGGCGCCATAGTTGGTGGGGGCAGACGCGAAACCGTGTGATCTACCCATGGCCAGGGTGAAGACGGGGTAACACCCGTTGGAGGCCCGAACCAGTTGACGTTGAAAAGTCTTTGGATGAGCTGTGGGTAGGGGTGAAAGGCCAATCAAACTCGGAAATAGCTCGTACTCCCCGAAATGCCTTTAGGGGCAGCGTGGGGTGTTTTCTT